>NZ_JBKJPP010000140.1:0-57872 GCF_046595215.1 Lapillicoccus sp.
CGGTGAAATGGCGAAGCACGACGTCGGCGTCCAGGGCTTTGCTCATCAGTCCGATGGATCGTGACGCTCGGCCTACGCCGACCACGCCGCTACGCGAAGGCTCGGCCAGTCTGCGTCAGCCCACTCGTCGGGGACGAAGACCGACCCCCGCCATTGCCATGAAATCGGCCGCCTTGCGGACCTGGGCATGCGAGGCACCCGGACCAGGCTCCATCTCGAAGATCACCGTCTCGCCCATGGCGAGGTCCAACGCCCTGCGGACGGCGGCGGGAATGGTCACCTGGCCCTTGCCGTGATGCTGGCAGCCATTCTCAGGCTTCGTACCTCAAAGGCACATGGGGCGGGCCTCTGAGATAAAGGCAGCTTCTCCTGCTTCGGTCGTGCGCCGGCGATCCCCTGCCAGACGATCTGCACTCCGGCCCGCATCGCACGCCCGCCGCTCACCCGGCATACCCCCTGTTGGGCCTGACGCTCCCGCTCGAGCCGGAGGCGAGGTCCACGGACAACCGGGCGGCGGCCTCGCACAGCAACGGCGCCGCGGTTGCCACGAACTCCGCGGTCATCCGCTCCATCGGCCCGGAGACCGACATACCGATCGGCGTCGGCGCGTGGGGGACCGCGACCGCCACGCAGCGCACGCCGATCTCCTGCTCGCCGTCGTCCACGGCATACCCCTTCTGCCGCACCCGGGCGAGCTGGTCCACGAACGCGTCGGGGTCGGTGATGGTGTGCACGGTGTGCGCCACCAGCCCGGTGCGTGCCAGCAGCTCGCGCACGGCCGCGTCGCTCTCGACGGCGAGAAGGGCCTTGCCGACCGCGGTGCAGTGCGGTGAGACCCGGCGCCCGACCTCGGTGAACATCCGCATCGAGTGGCTCGACGGCACCTGCCCGATGTAGACGATCTGGTCGCTGTCGAGCATGGCGAGGTTGGCCGACTCGCCGAGGTCCCGGACCAGCCCGGCGAGGTAGGGCTGGGCCCAGGTGCGAAGCATCCGTGAGCTGGACTCCCCGAGCCGGATCAGCTTGGGCCCCAGGGTGTACTGGCGGGAGCGCTCCTGACGCACGTAGCCGAGGTCGACGAGGGTGCGCACGAGGCGGTGGATCGTCGGCAGCGGAAGCCCCACCTCGGTGGCCAGCTGCGAGAGGCCGACGGTGCCGCCGAGGTCGGCCATCCTCTCGAGGATCTCAAAGGCCCGCCCGAGCGACTGGACGCCGCCGGTACGGCGGCCGCGGGCATCGCTGCTCGGCGACGGGGACGGCGACTGCGTGCTCTGGTCCGACGTCACGCGCCCGATCATAGGACGGCCAGTCGCACGGAACTCTCGCTCTGCGGAAAGTATCATCCGGTGGACGAAGCGATCAGGAGGTCGGTCATGAGCCGTACGGACGATCTGGCGGCACGACTCGACGCGCAGCTGGCGCAGACCGACGCCGACCTCGTGGCGCACTACCCGGGCGAGGACGGGTCCCGCCAACCCGTGCACACGGTCTACGTCCCGGCGGACCGATTCGGCGCGACCCTCGTCCCCGAGTGGGGTGCGCGGGCGCTCGAGGAGTTCACCACGCACCTGGCAGACCCCGACACGTTGGCGCGCATCCTCGATGTGGCGCCGGCGCTCGCCGCCGAGGTGGCACCCCTGGTGGCCGCCAAGCTCGCGGCCGAGCCGATCGAGGACCTGCGGATCGACTTCGAGGACGGCTACGGCTCGCGCGACGACGCGGTCGAGGACGCCGAGGTGGACGTGGCGGTGGCGTCCTGGCGCGCCAGCAGGGACGGCGGCCGGGCGACCGCGTTCAGTGGGATCCGCTTCAAGTCGTTCGAGGCGCCGACCCGCCGCCGCGGGCTCGAGACGCTCAGCCGGTTCGTCGGTGGCGCGGTCACCGAGGCTCGGCTGCCGGACGGGTTCGTCGTCACCCTCCCCAAGGTCACCGCCGTCGCCCAGGTCGAGGCCATGGTCGACGCGTGCACGCACCTGGAGGACGAGCACCAGCTGGCGCCCGGGGCCCTGCGCTTCGAGATCCAGGTCGAGACGCCGCAGGCGGTCCTGCTGGCCGACGGCACCGCCGGGGTGGCGCGGATGATCGCTGCCGCGGGTGGTCGGTGCACCGGGTTGCACTACGGCACCTACGACTACTCCGCGTCCCTGGGCATCTCCGCGGCGCAGCAGAGCATGGACCACCCGGTCGCCGACCACGCCAAAGCCGTCATGCAGGTGGCCGCCGCCGGCACCGGGGTGCGGCTGTCCGACGGGTCGACGAACATCCTCCCCGTCGGGGACATCGAGGCACGGTATGCCGCGTGGCGGCTGCATGCGCGGCTCGTGCGGCGCTCCCTCGACCGGGGCTTCTACCAGGGCTGGGACCTCCACCCGGCGCAGCTGCCGACGCGTCACGCCGCCACGTTCGCGTTCTACCGGCAGGGGTTCGGGGCGGCAGCGACGAGACTGCGTGCCTACGTCTCACGGACGGGGTCCGGGTTCCTCGACGAGCCGGCCACGGCGCGCGCTCTCGCCTGGTTCATCCTCCGGGGGCTGCACTGCGGCGCGATCACCGACGCCGAGTGCCGGGAGCAGGCCGATCTCGACCGGTCGGCGATCGAGCGGCTGGCCCACCCGGGGCGCGGGGAGCACCACCCCCGCTGACGGTGGGTCCACCCCCATCCCTGGTTCGACAACGGGATATGTTCGCCGGAACACCCCTGCCGTCTGCGCCGCTGACCCAGAACGCCGCTGACCCAGAAGCAGACACCGAGAGGAGCCACCCGCCGTGACCCGTGTGCTCCTCGCCCCCGACAAGTTCAAGGGGACCCTCACGGCGGCCGAGGTGGCCCGGTGGGTGGCGGCCGGCATCACCAGCGTCCGTCCCGACGTCGAGATCGTCAGCGTGCCCGTGGCGGACGGGGGTGACGGCACGCTTGCCGTCGCCATCGAAGCCGGTTTCGTGAGGCACGCCGTCACCGCCGGTGGGCCCACGGGGGAGCCGGTGGACACCGCGTTCGGGCGCCGAGGCACCGAGGCGGTCATCGAGCTGGCGGAGATCTCGGGTCTCGCCCAGCTCCCCGGCGGGGTGCCGGCGGCCCTGACCGCCTCGAGCCGGGGGACCGGCGAGCTGCTGCACGCCGCGCTCGACGCCGGCTGCACCCGTCTCGTCCTCGGCATCGGCGGCAGTGCCTGCACCGATGGGGGAGCCGGCCTGGTGCAGGCCCTCGGCGCCAGGATCCTCGATGCCGACGGCGTCGATATCGGCCCAGGGGGTGGAGCACTGGCGGCCGCGCGGACCCTCGACCTGGCCGGCCTCCACCCCGGCCTGACGACGGCCGACGTCGTCGTCGCCTGCGACGTCGACAACCCCCTGTCGGGACCCCGCGGCGCGGCCGCGGTCTACGGCCCGCAGAAGGGCGCCAGCCTCGGCGACGTCGCGCACCTCGATGCCGCGCTCAGTGGATGGGCCGACCTCGTGGCGATGACGACCGGTGCAGACCACCGCGACGACCCCGGGGCGGGCGCCGCCGGGGGAGTGGGCTTCGGGGCCATCGCCGTGCTCGGTGCCACCCTCGCACCCGGCCTCGACCTCGTCCTCGACCTCACCGGTTTCCATGACGCGCTCGCCGGCACCGACCTCGTCATCACCGGCGAGGGCTCCCTCGACGAGCAGACGCTCCACGGCAAGGCGCCCGCTGGCGTGGCCGCCGCAGCCCGCGCCGCCGGCATCCCCGTCGTCGCCGTTGCCGGGCGGTCCCTGCTCACCGACGGTGAGCTGCGAGCGGCCGGGATCGCCGCGGCATACGCGCTGTCCGACGAGACGGACGACGTCGAGGAGTCGTTCGCTCGGCCCGGACCACTGCTCGAGCGGATCGGCGCCCGGATCGCGGCCGAGCACCTGCCCAGCGTCGGAGGCCCGGCATGAGCACGGACGTCGTCCTGCGGTCGCGACGGGCGGTCACCCCCGACGGCGAACGCGCCTGCAGCATCGGGATCACCAACGGGACGATCACCGCCGTCGAGTCCTACGAGGCGGGCCTGACCGGCGACCGGGTCGTCGAGCTGGGCGAAGACGTCGTCCTCCTGCCCGGGCTCGTGGACACCCACGTCCACATCAACGAGCCGGGCCGGACCGACTGGGAGGGCTTCGCGTCGGCCACCCGCGCCGCCGCTGCCGGAGGCGTCACGACGCTCATCGACATGCCCCTCAACAGCATCCCGCCGACAACGACCGTCGCCGCGCTCGACGCCAAGCGCGCTGCCGCCCGCGACCAGAGCTGGGTCGACGTCGGCTTCTGGGGCGGGGCGGTGCCCGGCAACCTCGCCGACCTGCGCGGCCTGCACGACGAGGGGGTCTTCGGGTTCAAGGCCTTCCTGCTGCCCAGCGGTGTCGAGGAGTTCCCGCGCCTGTCGCCGGGCGAGCTCGAGGGCGCGTTGCGCGAGGTCGCCTCCTTCGACGGGTTGATGATCGTGCACGCCGAGGACGCCGACACCATCGACCACGCGCCGGCGCCCCAGGGGACGTCCTATGCCGCGTTCCTCGCCTCGCGTCCGCGAGGAGCGGAAAACCTCGCCGTCGCCCGCGTCATCGAGCTGGCCCGCTGCGCCGGGGCCCGGGTCCACGTCCTGCACCTGTCGAGCTCGGACGCCCTCCCGATGATCCGCTCGGCGAAGCGCGACGGGGTGCGGCTCAGCGTGGAGACGTGCCCGCACTACCTGACCTTCGCGGCCGAGCAGATCCCTGATGGCGCAACGCCGCTCAAGTGCTGCCCGCCGATCCGCGAAGGGGCCAACCGTGAGCTGCTCTGGCAGGGCCTGGCGCAGGGGGACATCGACCTCGTCGTCTCCGACCACTCGCCGTGCACGCCCGACCTCAAGGCCCTCGACAGCGGCGACCTCGGCCAGGCCTGGGGCGGCATCGCCTCGCTCCAGCTTGGTCTGTCAGTGGTCTGGACAGGGGCGCGGTCACGCGGTCACGACCTCACCCACCTGGTCCGCTGGATGGCCGGGGGTCCTGCGGCGCAGGCGGGTCTCGACCGCAAGGGACGCATCGCCGTGGGCGCCGACGCGGACCTGGCGGTCTTCGCGCCGGACGACGCCATGGTTGTCGACGCCCGCGCGTTGCACCACAAGAACCCGGTGTCCGCCTACGACGGGCAGGTCCTGGCCGGCGTGGTCCGTGAGACGTGGCTGCGTGGGCGCCCGATCGACATCGACGCCCCGCCGCGAGGGCGTCTGCTGAGGAGGGAGCGGGGATGACCAGTGGACGGGCGGTTTCCGGCGGTCACACCGAGGGCGGACATGCCGAGGGCGGGGAGACCGGGTTCAGGGGGTGGCCCGATCTCGCGAGCCGGGCGCTGTCGGGCTCGGTCGTCTGGGCGAGTGACGAGCTCTTTGCCCAGCGAGAGAACCTCATCCGGCCGGGGCCGGCGCTGTTCTCGAGCGTGGACTTCGGCCACAAAGGGAAGATCTACGACGGCTGGGAGACCCGCCGTCGACGCGACGGCGGCGAGTTCGACGCGGCCATCGTCCGGCTCGGGGTGCCGGGGATCATCCACGGCGTGGTCATCGACACGGCGTGGTTTACCGGCAACTACCCGCCCTTCGCGTCCGTCGAGGCGACCGGGCTCGAGGGCTACCCATCGCCGGAGGAGCTCGCCGACGCCGAGTGGGTGAGCGTCGTCGAGCGGTCAGTCCTGCGCGGCGACAGCGAGAACCCGTTAGCCGTGGCCGACGGCCGGCGGTTCACGCATGTGCGCCTCACGATCTATCCCGACGGCGGGGTCGCCCGGTTCCGGGTGCACGGCGAGCCGGTGCCCGATCCGCGGTTCCAGTGCGCCAGCCTCGACCTGGCGGCGCTCGAGAACGGCGGCGACGTCGTCGAGTGCTCCGACATGTTCTACTCCTCGCCCCGCCACCTCCTCGCGCCCGGTGCCGCCGGGTCGATGGCGGACGGCTGGGAGAACGCCCGTCGTCGAGACGACGGTCACGACTTCGTCACCGTCCGGCTCGCAGCCCGCGGCACCGTTGATCTCGTCGAGGTCGACACGTCGTACTTCGTCGGCAACGCCCCGGGTGCCGCGTCGCTCTCCGGCGCCGACCTGTCCGAGGTCCAACGCCCGGGCGAGGCGGGCTGGGTGGAGCTCGTCGGGCTGCAGCGCCTCCAACCGGACACCCGTCACCTGTTCCGCGTCACGGCGCACGCCCCGGTGACCCACGTCCGTCTCGACGTCTTCCCGGACGGGGGGGTGGCGCGGCTCCGGGTCACCGGCTCGATCTCCCCCGAGGCACGCCGCGACGCCCTCCGGCGCTGGCTCGACCTCCTGCCCACGCCGCAGGCCATCGCCGTCCTGTCCGGAGCCCTGGTGGGGGGTGGACAACGCCGCGAGGAGGCGGTGACGCGTGCGCAGGACCTCGCCGCCCTTCGTCCGTTCTCGGGCACGCAGACCCTGCCGGACGAGGTGGCTGGGCGCCTCCTGCCCGACGCCGCGAACTAGGGTGGCGACCATGGCCGACACCACGACCCACGACCCGATCATCCTGCCCGAGGACGAGGTGGCCCGCATCTGCGCCGACCTGATCCGCATCGAGTCGACGAACTTCGGCGACGGGTCCGGGCCGGGGGAGCGCAAGGCTGCGGAATACGTCATGGCCGAGCTGACCGAGGTCGGACTCGACCCGGTGCTCCTCGAGAGCGCGCCCGGCCGGGCCAGCGTGATGGTGCGCATCGAGGGCTCGGACCCATCGCGTCCGGGCCTCGCCGTGCACGGTCACCTCGACGTCGTCCCGGCGAATGCTGCTGACTGGCAGGTCGACCCGTTCTCCGCCGAGGAGCGAGACGGGTGCATCTGGGGTCGCGGAGCGGTGGACATGAAGGACATGGACGCGATGATCCTCGCGAACGTGCGCCACCTTGCGCGTTCCGGCACGAGACCGGCCCGCACCACGACCTTCGCTTTCTTCGCCGACGAGGAGGCCGGTGGCAGCTTCGGTGCGCACTGGGTCGTCGCGAACCACCCCGAGTGGTTCGAGGGCGTGACCGAGGCGATCAGCGAGGTGGGGGGCTACAGCGTCACGGTCCCGTCAGTGGAGACCGGCGAGCCCACCCGCGCCTACCTGCTGCAGACCTCCGAGAAGGGCCTGGCCTGGCTGCGGTTGCACGCCCGGGGCCGCGCCGGCCATGGCTCGGTCCCCAACGACGAGAACGCCGTCGTGCGCCTCGCCGAGGCGATCACCCGCATCGACGCCCACGTCTGGCCGCGGGAGTACATCGCGTCAGTGCGCCAGCTCCTCGACGGCTTGAGCCGGCTGACGGGCACGTCGTATGCCGGGGACGACCTGACCCGCCTGCTGGATCACATCGGCGGGGCGGCAGGGTTCGTCAAGGGATCATTGCAGGACACCGCAAACTTCACGATGCTCGACTCCGGCTACAAGCACAACGTCATCCCGCAGTCCGCGTCCGCCTCCCTCGACTGCCGCTTCCTGCCCGGTCACGAGGACGACCTGATGGCCACGATCCGTGAGCTAGCAGGCGAGTTCGTCGAGGTTGAGGTGCTGCACCGGGACATCGCCCTGGACACGCCGTTCAGCGGTGACCTCGTCGACGCCATGAAGCGGTCGCTGCTCACCGAGGACCCCGGCGCCTGCGTGCTGCCCTACTGCCTGTCCGGCGGAACCGACAACAAGGCGCTCAAGACGCTGGGGATCACCGGCTACGGCTTCGCCCCGCTACGGCTGCCCGCCGACCTCGACTTCGCCCCGATGTTCCATGGCATCGACGAGCGGGTGCCGCTCGAGTCGCTCACGTTCGGGGCACGGGTGCTGGGGACGTTCCTCGACCTCGCCTGAGGTCCGAGGGCGGACAGAGTCAGGAACGGCCGCTCGTCAGGCGGTGCGGCGGACCCGGATGATCCTGCGCCGCAGCCAGGCCCGGCGGATGCCACCCATGTAGACGACGCTGCGGCTCAGCTCCCACTGGCCGTACTCCGCGTGTTCGATGAGTGCACGACGGATGTCCGGCCGGGAGACATCGCGGCCGAAGGTGAGGACTCTGTACTCGTACTCGATCATGGTCTGCCCATTCTCACCCACCAACCGCTACCTTCAGGGTATGACCGCCGATCCGCGTGCCGCGCTGGCCATTCTCGTCTCCGCCCTCGAGCGTCACCTGGAGGTGGCGTCATCGCGCCGCGACCCGGATGACTCGCACGTCATCTCCGCCGCCCAGGACCTGGCCGATGCGTTCGACGACTACGACGAGGCGTTGTTCCGCTCGACGGAGGTGGCGACACCACTGGCCGTCTACGACGGGCCGTTCGACGACGAGGACGACGAAGACGACGAGGATTTTGACGACGACGACGACGAGGACGACGAAGACGATGAGGACGAGGACGACGCCGAGGACGACGCCGACGAGGTCAACGGCGCAGACGCCGCGAAGGGCCGGCCGGTGACGGGCCCCGGCAGCTGAGCGTCCGCCCCGGGTCGACGCGGGCTCAGGCTGAGATCTCGTCGAGCGCCTCGACGAGCTGCGGCGGCAGCTCGAGGTCCTCGCTGGCGAGGGCGGTGCGCAGCTGGGCGGTCGTCCGCGCCCCGACGATGGGGGCAACGACCCCCGGACGGTCCCGCAGCCAGGCCAGCGAGACCTCGGTGGGTGAGACTTGCAGCCCGCGGGCCGCCGTGGCGACCGCCTCGACGATGGTGGTGCTGCGCCCGTCCAGGAACCGCTCGACGAAGTTGGGGAAGTCGCGCGACGCCGCCCTCGAGTCGCTCGGGACCCCGTTGCGGTACTTCCCGGACAGCACCCCCCGGGCCAGTGGCGACCACGGCAAAAGGCCGAAGCCGAGCGACTCCGCGGCCGGGGCCAGCTCGCGTTCCGGGTCGCGATGGATCATGGAGTACTCGACCTCGTTGGCCACCAACGGGACTCGCGCCGACTCCAGCAGCGAGAACGCCCGCGCCGACTGCCAGCCGGAGTAGTTCGAGACGCCGACGTAGCGCGCCTTGCCGGACCCCACGGCATACTCCAGCGCGCTCATCGTCTCGGCCAGCGGAGCCTCGTCGCTCCAGGTGTGCACCAGCCAGAGGTCCACGTGGTCGGTCTGCAGTCGTCGCAGCGACGTGTCGAGCTGTCGCAGGAGGGTGCCCCGGGAGGTGTCGACGACGCGCTCGGTGCCGCGGCGCTCGATGCCCGCCTTGGTGGAGATGACCAGGTCCTCGCGAGCCACGACGTCGCCGAGGAAGGACCCGACGAGGCTCTCCGCGGCCCCACCGCCGTAGCCGAAGGCCGTGTCGAGGAGGTTGCCGCCGGCGTCGAGGTAGGTCCGCAGCTGGTCCCGGCAGGCTTCGCCGTCGAGGACGGTGCCCCAGGTCATGGTGCCGAGGGCCATCCGCGAGACGGAGAGCCCTGAGGTGCCGAGACGTCTGTGGCGCATGTCTGCGTACGCTATCGGCCGCGACCCCCGTCCCCCGCGAGCCCCGCCGGGATAGCCTGCGACCCATGGAACTCGGACTCAACCTCGGTTACTGGGGCACGGGCGTCGACCAGGACAACATCGCGCTGGCTCTCGAGGCCGACCGGCTGGGGTATGCCGTGGCCTGGGTCGCCGAGGCCTACGGCTCGGACGTGCCCAGCGTCCTGTCCTGGGTCGGCGCGCTGACCCAGCACATCGACCTCGGTGCGGCCGTGATGCAGATCCCCGCACGCACCCCGGCGATGACCGCGATGACCGCCGCCACGATCGACACCCTCTCCGGTGGGCGCTTCCGCCTCGGCCTCGGGGTGTCCGGACCGCAGGTGAGCGAGGGCTGGCACGGCGTGCCGTTCGCCGCGCCGCTCGGACGGACCCGCGAGTACGTCGACATCGTCCGGATGGCGCTTCGCCGCGAGACGGTGTCGTACGACGGGAAGCACTGGACCCTGCCCCTTCCGGACGGCCCGGGCAAGGCCCTCAAGCTGACGGTCCACCCGGTCCGCGAGACGGTGCCGGTCTACCTCGCCGCGGTCGGGCCGAAGAACCTCGAGCTGGCGGGGGAGATCGCCGACGGTTGGCTGGCCATCTTCTACAGCCCGGAACACAGCCGGGACATGCACGAGTGCCTGGCGACGGGGGCCCGCAGGGCGGGACGCGGGACGGCAGAGAACCCCCTGGCCGGGTTCGACATCGTGCCGACCGTGCCGGTGGTCCTCACCGACGACCTCGTCAAGGGGGCGGCCATGGTGAGTGCCTACTCGGCGCTCTACATCGGCGGCATGGGCTCGCGTGAGAAGAACTTCTACAACCAGCTCGCCGTCCGGATGGGGTTCGAGGAGGCGGCCAAGAAGGTGCAGGACCTCTATCTCGCCCGCCAGCCCCGCGACGCCGCAGCCGCCGTGCCGCAGGAGTTCATCGACTCCACGGCGCTGATCGGGCCCCGGGCGCGGATCAAGGAGCGCATGAGCCGGTATGCCGACGCGGGCGTCACCACCCTGACCATCACGCCGTTCGCCGCGACACTCGAGGAGCGACTGCAGGTGGTCCGCACCATGGCCGAGCTGATGGGGGAGACTGGGCTGCGCTGACGCCCAGCCACCCTTCAGGTGGGTTGGACAGAATCGTCGGCGGCCTGCCCCCCAATCGAAAGCAGTTTGCACCGTGTCGGACCTGACCTATGTCTCCTCGGTGATCCTCGGCGTCGTCGAGGGACTCACCGAGTTCCTCCCCGTCTCCTCCACCGGACACCTCACGATCACCGAGAAGCTGCTCGGGCTGCGGGTCGACGCACCGGAGGTCACGGCATACACGGCCATCATCCAGCTCGGGGCGATCGCCGCCACGCTCCTCTACTTCTTCAAGGACATCGTCCGGCTGCTCGTCGCCTGGTTCCGCGGCCTGACGAACGCCGAGGCCCGTCAGGACCACGACTACGCACTGGCGTGGGCGGTCATCGTCGGGTCGATCCCGGTGGGTGTCGTCGGCTTTGCGCTCAAGAACGTCATCGAGGGCGCACTGCGCAGCCTCTGGGTCGTCGCCATCGCCCTGATCCTCTGGAGCGCCGTGATGTGGGTCGCGGAGACGCGTCACGCGAAGCTGCTCGCGGAGAGTGGCGAACGCGGCGAGGGGACCGTCACAGTCCGGGACGGTCTCGTCATCGGCCTCGTCCAGTGCTTCGCGCTGATCCCGGGCGTCTCCCGGTCGGGCGCGACCATCTCGGCGGGTCTCTTCCGGGGACTCGACCGGGTCACGGCCACCCGCCTGTCGTTCTTCATGGCGATCCCGGCGCTGACGGCGGCGGGGCTCTACGAGGCCGGCAAGACCGACCTGTCCGGGCTCGGCAAGGGCGAGATGGGCGTCGGCATCGTCGTGGCGTTCATCGTGGCCTATGCCTCGATCGCGTGGCTGCTGAAGTTCGTGGCAAGCAACAGTCTCAAGGCGTTCGTCTACTACCGCGTCGCGCTCGGCCTGGTCCTCATCGCGGTCCTCGCGACGAACGTCCTGTCGGCCACCTGAGCCTGATGTCGTTGTCTCACAGCCACTTCGAGTGTTTGAAGGCTCGAAAGAGCGTCCCGCAGGCAGTCAGCATCACGGCCAGCACGACGAAGTAGCCGTAGTAGACCTCCGAGCCCCCCAGGTCGACGCTGGCCTCGAGCTCGGGGATGTTGTGGAAGTTCATCCCGTAGACGCCCGCGATCATCGTCGGCACGGCGGCGATGGCGACCCACGCGGAGATCTGGCGCATGTCGTCGTTCTGCTGCACCGAGATCTGCGCGAGATGGGCGCTGAGGATGTCGGTGAGCAGCCGGTCGTAGGACTCGACGTGGTCGTTGACCTTGAGCAGGTGGTCCTCGACGTCGCGGAGGTAGTTGTGGATGTTGCTGTCCTGCGCCGCGAGCAGGGCCCGCGGCTGCCCGGTGTGCAGCCGGACCATCGAGTCGGCCAGCGGCACCGACGCGCGACGGACCTCGAGGACCTCTCGCTTGAGCCGGTAGATCGCGGTCGCGTCGACGTCCCGCGCCCCGCTGAAGACCTCCTGCTCGATGCGGTCGAGGTCCTCGAAGATCTCGCGGTCGACGAGCACGTAGTTGTCGACGACCGAGTCCATAACGGCGTGGAGGACTGCGGCGGGTCCGAGGCTGAGGTGCTCGGCGTTGTCCTCCAGCCGCTTGCGCACGCCGGCGAGAGGGTTACCCTCACCGCGGCGCACCGTGACCACGAACCGGTCCCCGAGGAAGACCATCACCTCGCCGGTCTCGACGTCCGAGGTCTCCTCGAGGTAGCGCAGGGTCTTGAGCACGACGAGCAGGCTGCCTTCGTAGTGCTCGATCTTGGCGCGCTGGTTGCCCCGGACGGCGTCCTCGACGGCGAGCGGGTGGAGCCGCAGTTCGGCGTTGACGAGCTCGAACTCGGCCTCGGTCGGGTCCTTGAGCCCGATCCACATGAAGCCGTGACCGTCGGAGCGGAGCCGGTCCAGCTCCTCGCTGAGGTCGCCGCACTGCACTCTGATGCCCTCGCGGTAGATGGCTTGATCAACGATCACAGGGCTACTCCACCACGGACGGGCCTCCTCCACCACGAAACCCGGCGAGGGCGGGACGGCCCGGGCACGTCCGGAGGGCCGAAGGCGTGCGAGGTCGGTGTCATGGGACGCGCGCACAAGGTCCCGGGCGACCAGCGAGCCCGCGACCAGGCCGGTGGAGGCTTGTCGTGGCCCAGGCTTGGTGGGAGCCCAAGGGAGAGAGGCGTTGTCCGCCGGAATGGACCGGTGCACGTATCCCGCCAAGCCCACGATGCTCATTCCACTGGTTGCGCAGGTGGTCGAATCGAGATTCGCCGGCCAAGGCCCCTCGGTCAGGGTGGCGTGGCGGTCGCGAACAGCCGCACAGGGAGTCGAACCTGTCCAGGCTTGGCCCCGCGCCACCCGGGCTTCTCGTCCACCACCTCGACGAAGCCGGGCGCAGGCAGGTCCCGCCGGAGGTTCACCGCACGGATACGCGGAGAAACCCTCTGGTCCGACGGGTCGACCGCCTCCCTGCACCGCGTCCGCGCACATCAGCCCGTCCGCGGCGCTCGCCGGCACACCGGTGGCCAGCAGTGTGCCAACCTGGAACCGGACCGACTGGCGGGCAGCTCCTCGGTGACCTCGGCGATGCCCTGTCAGGTGAGGAGACTGGTCGACTGCAGCCCCGTTGCCAACACCATGGTGCGGGCAACGATCGCGTCGCGCGCCGCCGCCTCAGCCGGCTTCCCTGGTCTCATGGCGACATTGTCCTCGTCTCCTGTCACCATGGACCGATGCTCAATCCGGTCGTCCGTCGGCTCGACTTCGGTTACTTCGTGAGGCCCGCGGAGGAGACCAGCACGAACAGCCCTCGCGTCGAGCCCTGCCTGGGCTACACCGTTGAGCACGCCGAGGGGTTACTGCTGATGGACACCGGCATGGGCAGCGACCCCGAGGTCGATGCGCACTACCGCCCGCACCGCCATTCCCTCGCAGCGGCGCTCGCGCACGTCGGCCATCAGCTCTCCGACGTGCGCCTGGTGGTCAACTGTCACCTGCACTTCGATCACTGCGGCGGCAACCCCGATCTGCCCGACCGACCGATCTTCACCCAACGCCAGGAGCTGGCAGCGGCACGCACCGCCGGATACACCCTGCCGGAGCTCATCGACAGACCCGGGCTGCTCTACCAGGAGCTCGACGGCGAAGCTGAGATCATGCCCGGGGTCCTGGTCGTGCCCACGCCCGGCCACACGCCGGGGCACCAGTCCCTCGTCGTGCGCCGGGAGGACGGCACGGTCATCGTTCTGGCCGGGCAGAGCCACGACACGGCCACCGACTACGGCGCCGACGCCCTCGCCTGGCGCGCCGCCCGTGAACGGCACCCACCGCCCCTGCCCGTGACGACGGGGTGGATCGACCGGCTGCAGCAGTTCGACCCCGCCCGCGTCGTCTTCGCCCACGACAACGCGGTCTGGGAGCCCTGAGGTCCCTGACCTCGTCCCGGGTCAGCAGTTCGCTCATGGATCCGTCGGCGCCGGATGGCCGCGTTGACACTGCGAACGGGGCACGGCAGCTCATTCGGCCCAACAGCTACGAGGCCGTATCGACCGCAACGACGGCGAGGGGAGGCGATCCCGGAGAAGTCGTCGACGTTGTGCGTGAAGACGGGAAGCTCGTTCGCCACCGCGCTGGCCGCGATCAGCGCATCGTCGTCACGGGCACGTGGCCTGCGCCTCCGAGGCCGCACCTGAGCTGCGACCCGGCTAAAGGCTCGGGCGGCTCGAGCAACTGGCAACAGTCCTCAGCCCAACCCGTCTCTTGCGTGCCCATTCTGTCGGGACCTGTATGCCTCAGGCGTTTCCGTTGGATCCGAGTGTTGACGCCGTCAAATTTCCGGAGCGATATCGACGGACTAGGGCTGCACCACGAGGAGCTGGACTGCGCGGCGGAGGTGCGGCCCGGAGTCGCGACACGTGCCGCCTGGCCTCGCCGCGGACCAGCGTGACAGACGACTTTAGCTCTTCCGGGTCTTGCGGCATGAAATGGGTGATGGCGGGAGAGCAGGGTCCCCGGAGACGGTGACGACCGACATGACTCAGACGGTGCCCGGTGACGTCCTGAGCGTGCCGGCCCGCCAGCGTCCCGTCGTTCGTCCCCCGTCGCTGACCTGCGTCGAGGCACCGGCAGCGCCCGGGCCACGCGGATGGCCACCGTGTCGACTCGCGGCCCGGTCATGCCTCGAACTGGACCCGGGCGATCTCCTCGCAGAGAGGGCCGAACAGCTCCTGGCGGACGCGGTTGTGCTCGGGGTCCTCGTCGTAGGAGCGGTAGGCCTGCTCGCTCACGAAGTCGGAGGTGATCGCGAAGTCCCAGGACTCGGCTCGCAGCCGCCGGTCGACGCCCACCCGGGCGTCGATCAGACCCTCCGGGCGCAGCGCCACGATGGCCTGCAGCGCTGGCTCGACGGCGGCCAGAGCCACCCCTGGCCTGAGGCGACCGACGACGACATTCCTGATCACGGGGGTGCCTCTCGTGCGCCGGCTCAAAGGTGGTGATCGTGACGCTGATCCGTCGTCATCCTAGACACCTGCGGCGGGGTGGTGTGAAGCCGTCGCTGTCGCCAGCCCCCGTGGTCAACAGCCAAGGTGGTCGGCCAGCTGCTCCAGGTCCTCGGCGACGAGCAGGCCGGGCAGCCCCGTCGGGGGCTCCCCGCCGCCGCCCGGGCCCCACTCCTGCGGCCGGCGGACGAAGATCGGGCGCAGGCCGACCCGCGCCGCCGCGACCAGGTCGTCGGCGTGGGCGGCCACCATGGCCACCTCTCCCGGCTCGCACCCGAGAAGCTCAACGGCGCGCAGGTAGGCCCGCGGGTCGGGCTTGTAGGTGTCGGCGAGCTGCGCCGAGAGGATCGCGTCGACCCTCAGGTCGGCGAAGCGGAACAGGTCGACCAGCAGCGCCACGTGACCGTTGGACAGGGTCGCGGTGCGATGTCTGGAGCGCAGCCGGACCAGCCCCGCCCTGGTGTCCGGCCAGGGCCGCAGGCGACGCCACGCCTGCACGAGCCTCTCCTCGTCCTCGGCCGGCAGCGCGACGGCGTGGCGGCCGAGGACCTCGGCGAGGGTCCCCCGGTGGAGCACGTCCAGATCACGCCACCCCAGGCCGCCGCGGACCCCGTCCAGCGCCGGCTGGTAGGCACGCCGCCAGTCGTCCACGATCGCAGCCCAGTCCGCGTCGACGCCTGAACCCAGGTCGGCGGCTTCGTCAAGAAGGCTGCCACGCCAGTCGACGAGCGTGCCGAAGACGTCGAAGAGCAGGGCGCGCGTCTGCGGCATCCCGTCATGATGGCACCTCCGACCAAGGGCGCGGAGGAGCGTCCTACAGTGAACCCGTGCCCACCGTCCTGCTCGTCCGCCATGGCCGCACCACCGCCAACGCCTCTGGCGTCCTCGCCGGCTGGACCCCCGGTGTCGGCCTCGACGACACCGGCAGGGGCCAGGTCGAGGGCCTCGGTGCCCGCATCTGCGCCGCCAGCCTGAGCATCGCACGCATCGTCTCCTCCCCGCTGCAGCGCTGCCAGGAGAGTGCCGGCGCCCTCACCGAGAAGGCCGCACCCGGTATACCTGTGGAGTCCGACGACCGACTGGGGGAGTGTCGCTACGGCTCCTGGACCGGGCGCAAGCTCTCCGAGCTGAGCAAGGAGGAGCTGTGGCGGGTCGTCCAGGACCAGCCGTCCGCCGCACGCTTTCCGGACGGTGACGAATTCCCCGGCGAGTCGATGGCCGGCATGCAGGCGAGGGCGCTCGAGGTCATCCGTGAGGTCGACGCCCAGGTCGAGGCGGCCCACGGCGCGCACGCCGTCTGGGTGGCGGTCTCGCACGGCGACGTGATCAAGGCGATCCTCGCCGACGCCGCCGGCGCCCACCTCGACCAGTTCCAGCGCATCCAGGTCGATCCGGCCTCCGTCTCCGTGGTCCGCTATACCGCCCGACGTCCGTTCCTCCTGCGCAGCAACGACACCGGGGGAGACCTCTCCTCCCTCCTGCCGCCGCCGCCCGCGGCCGAGGGCGAGCAGGACACCGACGGCGCGCCGGACGACGGGGACGCAGCCGTCGGCGGCGGCGCCGGAGCCGTCGGGGCAGCGGTCGGTTAAGGTCGACGTATGCCGGTGCATGACTTTGATCCGCCCGACCGGTTTGTCGTCGGGACCGTTGGCCCCCCGGGGCAACGGACCTTCTTCCTGCAGGCCAGCGGTGGCCGCCGCCTCATCAGCGTCTCCTGTGAGAAGGAGCAGATCTCGGTGCTGAGCGACCGGGTCAAGGACCTCATCGACCAGTTCGCCCCCGCCGTCGCCCTGGACACCGTCGCGGGGGACACCGCGCCGCTGAGCACCCCGATCGAGGACGAGTTCCGGGTTGCCACGCTCTCCCTCGCGTGGGATCCGGCGCGCTCCGTCGTCGTCATCGAGGCGTTCGATGCCGACGTGCCCGACGCCGGCGCCGAGGACGATGCTGCCGCCGACGTGCCGGACGCCTTCATCGAGTCGATGGAGGCGCGCACCGCGGTCCGGGTGGTCCTCTCACCGGCCCAGGCCCACGGCTTCGTCACGCGCGCCCACGCGCTGCTCTCCGCAGGACGCCCCCCGTGCCCCTTCTGCGGTGGGCCCCTCGACGCCAACGGGCACGTGTGCCCGAGGGCCAACGGCTACAAGCGCTGAGCCGTGGAGGGGCCCCGCACGGCCGACGACGTCGGCGTGGTCGTCGATGCACTCGTCAACGGTGAGCTGAACCTCATTGGCCAGATCACCGAGGCGTCCAACGTCGCCCTCCTGTGTGAGGTCGTCGACGTCGAGGCTGCCGAGGCTGTCACCGGTGGTCCGGTGCGGGTCATCTACAAACCGGTCCGGGGCGAACGACCCCTCTGGGACTTCCCCGACGGCACCCTCGCCGGGCGTGAGGTGGCCGCCTTCACCGTGTCCCGCGTCGGCGGCTGGGGCGTGGTGCCGCCCACGGTCCTGCGCGACGGACCGTTCGGGGAGGGCTCGGTCCAGCTGTGGATCGGTGACCCGTTCGGTGAGACGGCTGACGAGCACCCCGTCGACGTCGTGCCGCCCAGACGGATCCCGACGGGGTGGCTGTCCGTCGTCGACGGCGAGCTGAGCGACGGCGCGACGGCCACCGTCGTCCACCAGAACCGCGACGACGTGCGCGACGTGGCCGTCCTCGACGCGGTCGTGAACAACGGCGACCGCAAGGGCTCGCACCTCGTCCGGGACGGCGCCGGGGCCCTGTGGGGGTTCGACCACGGGGTGACGTTCAGCGCCGACCCCAAGCTGCGGACGGTGCTGTGGGGATGGGCCGGGAAGCCGCTGCGTGACGTCGACACCGAACGGCTCGAACGGCTCCGGGGACTGCTCGACGACGCCGAGTCGGACCTCTCCACGACGCTCGCCGCCCTGCTGCCCCGCGGGGACGTGCGGGCGCTGCAGCGTCGGGTCGTGGGCCTGCTCCGCGTCGGAGTCCACCCCCAGCCGCGAGGTGGCTGGCCGGCGATCCCGTGGCCGGCCCTCTGACCGGCAGGCGGGGGCACAGTGCCGCGGCGCCGGCGGCGCCGGCGGCGCCGGCGGTGGAGGCGGTGCCCGGGTGAGACGGGTCAGCGCCGACGACTAGGCTTCCTGCCGTGATCTCGTGGCCCTCCCCCTTCATCCCCGCAGTCCCCGGCACCGGTCTGCCCGTGCAGGTCTTCGACACCGCGGCGGGGCGCCTGCGGGCACTGACGCCGGGACCGGTGGCCGGGATCTACGTCTGCGGGATCACCCCCTATGACGCCACCCACATGGGTCACGCGGCCACCTACGTCACCTTCGACCTCGTCGGCCGGGTGCTGCGGGACGCCGGCCACGACGTCACCTACGTCCAGAACGTCACCGACGTCGACGAGCCCCTCTTCGAGCGGGCCGAACGGGAGGGCATCGACTGGACCCACCTCGCGCGCGCCCAGACGGCCCTCTTCCGCGAGGACATGACGGCCCTTCAGGTCATCGCCCCGGACCACTTCGTCGGCGCCGTCGAGAGCATCCCGTGGGCCGTCGAGGCGATCGAGAAGCTCGTGGCCGGCGGCACGGCATACCTCGTCGACGTCCCGGACGGTGACGGACAGGACATCTACTTCGACACGGCCTCGCAGCCCCGCTTCGGTCACGTGTCGTCCCTGCCGCGAGACGAGATGCTCGCGCTCTTCGCCGAACGCGGCGGCGACCTCGATCGCGAGGGCAAGCGTGACGCACTCGACCCCCTCCTGTGGCGGGCCCCCCGCCTCGGCGAGCCGTCGTGGCCGGGCGGGTCGCTGGGCCCTGGCCGGCCCGGGTGGCACATCGAGTGCACGACGATCGCCCTCCGACACCTCGGTATGCCGTTCGACCTCCAGGGCGGGGGCACCGACCTGATCTTCCCGCACCACGAGATGAGCGCCGCCCACGCCGAGGCGATCACCGGGACGGCGCCCTTCGCCCGGAACTACGTGCACCAGGCGATGGTGGGACTCGACGGCGCGAAGATGAGCAAGTCCAAGGGCAACCTCGTCCTCGTCTCCTCGCTTCGAGCCGCAGGCGTCGACCCGATGGCGATCAGGCTCGCGCTGCTGGACCACCACTATCGCACCCCTTGGGAGTGGACCGACGAGGTGCTCGCCGCGGCGCAGTCCCGACTGGACACCTGGCGAGAAGGCCTGTCCGGCAACGGTGGTCCGGCGGCGGAGTCGACGGTGGCCCGGGTCCGCGAGTGCCTCGCCAACGACCTCGACTCACCGGGCGCCCTCGACGCCATCGACGCGTGGGCCGCAGACTCCATCGCCCACGGCGGCCCCGAGATCGGCGCCCCGGGCGTTGTCGCGCGGGTGGCTGACGCCCTGCTCGGCGTCCGCGTCTGAGGACGCGGCGTCGTCGGGTCCTGCGCCGGATCCTGTCCCGGGTCCTGCTCGGGCGCCCGGGGGCGATCGACGTCGTCTCAGCCCGTCGGGGGCCTCTCGTCACCCCGGCGGCGCAGATAGCGCTCGAACTCCCGGGCGATGGCGTCGCCGCTGGCCTCCGGGAGGTCGGCGGTGTCCGTCGCCTCCTCGAGGTCGTGGACGTACTCCCGCACCTCGTCGTCGGAGTCGGCGAGCTCGTTGACGCCCCGCTCCCAGGCCCGGGCCGTCTCGGGCAGGTCGGCGAGCGGAATGCTGATGTTGAAGAGCGACTCGAGCTTGCCGAGCAGCCCGAGGGTCGCCTTGGGTGAGGGCGTCCCGCCGGCGTAGTGCGGCACGGCGGCCCAGCAGGACAAGGAGGTGAGCCCCGTGCGGGTGGCGGCGTCGGCGAGGACACCGACGATGCCGGTCGGCCCCTCGTACTTGCTGGCCTCCGCATCGAAGCGGTGCACCACGTCGTCGTCGTCCGACGTCGCGGTCACCGGGATCGGTCGGGTGTGCGGGACGTCGGCGAGCAGGGCGCCGAGGGTGACGAAGGTGGTGACGCCGAGCTGCTCCGCATACTCCAGCAGCTCGATGGTGAACGAGCGCCAGCGGGTGGACGGCTCGATGCCCTCGATGAGGACGACGTCACGATCGAAGGCGGTGTTGCGGGCGAGCAGGATCCGGGTGGTGGGCCAGATGATCCGACGTTGCGAGTCCTCGGTCACGACGCGGGGCCGGTTGACCTGGAAGTCGTAGTACTCCTCCGGGTCGAGCGCCGCGATCGGCTCGGCGTTCCACACGTCGACGAGGTGGGCAATGACCGCGGTGGCCGCCTCGCCGGCGTCGTTCCACCCCTCGAACGCGGCGATGAGGATCGGGTCGCGCAGCTCGGGGACGTCCTCGAGTTCGATCACGAAGCCTCCCGACGGCTGATGGTGGTTGGCGTGGTGCTCTGGCATGGGGCTCGGGGCGTGGTGCCCGCGTCGGGACCGGGAGGACCCGACGGCTCCCACCCTATGTCGTGCCCGGGGGATCTCCCGCGCGGGCCACGCCTACACTTGCCCGTCGTGACAACCATTGCCGCCGGGCTCCCCGCCGCAGTCCTGTGGGACATGGACGGCACCCTGATCGACAGCGAGCCCTACTGGATCGAGGAGGAGCACGCACTCGTCGAGTCGTTCGGTGGCGTCTGGAGCGAGGCGCACGCCCACGCCCTCGTCGGGAACCCGCTCGAGGTCTCGGCGCAGTACATCATCGACCACTCACCCGTCGACCTGGGCGTCACCGAGGTGGTCGAGCGCCTCATGCACGGCGTGATGCGCCGCGTCGAAGCCGAGGTCCCGTGGCGACCGGGGGCCCTGGAGCTGCTCACCGCCCTGCGTGGGGCGGGCGTCAAGAACGCGCTGGTCACGATGTCCTGGCGCCCCTTCACCGACCTGCTCGTGCGACTGCTCCCCGCGGGGTCCTTCGACATCATCGTCCCCGGCGACTCGGTGCAGCACGGCAAACCGCACCCCGAGCCCTATCTCAAGGCCGCCGCTCTGCTCGGGGTCGACGTCGCGGACTGCGTGGCCATCGAGGACTCGCCGTCAGGCGTGAGGTCGGCCGTCGCGGCGGGGGTCCCGACGATCGCAGTGCCCCACGTCGTGGCGGTGCCGAGACTGGCCGGCGCCGTGCAGGTCCCGACGCTGCGCGGGGTCACGCCCGCCGACCTGTTGACCCTGGTCGGCTCCGTCATGGTCCGCTGACGCTGACGCTGACGCTGACGCTGACGCCGACTCCGTGCCCCGGGAGGTCACGGGCACCCGGGCGCTGGCGATGGGGCGTGCTCAGGGGCCGCCGGAGAGGAGGTCGGCGCGCACCTGTCTGCGCAGGACCTTGCCGATCATCGTGCGGGGCAGCTCCTCGACCACGACGACGCGACGCGGCACCTTGTAGGCCGTCAGCCTCTCCTTGCAGGCGGCCCGCACGGCCTGCTCGTCTAACTCCGCACCCGGCTCGAGGACGACGGCCGCGGTCACGTCCTCGCCACCGTGGGCCGACGGCACTCCGACGACGGCGGCGTCGGCGATGCCCGGGACCTGACGCAGGCAGTCCTCGACCTCCGAGGGGTAGACGTTGAACCCGCCGGTGATGATCAGCTCCTTGATGCGGTCGACGATGGTGAAGAACCCGTCGTCGTCCATCACGACGACGTCGCCGGTCCGGATCCACCCGTCCGGGAGGACGACCGCCGCCGACTCCTCGGGGCGTTCCCAGTAGCCACCGAACACCTGCGGGCCGCGCAGCAACAGCTCTCCCGGTGCGCCGTGGGGCACCTCCTGGGTGTGGTCGTCCCGGTCGACCACCCGGACCTGCGTGGAGGGGAAGGGGACTCCCACGGCCCCGAGTCGGCGAGTCGGACCGGCCGGGTTGCCGAGGGCGATCGGTGAGGTCTCGGTCATCCCGTAGCCCTCCACGAGCAGGCCGCCCGTGACCGACTCCCACAGCTGCGCGGTGCTCTCCGGGAGCGACATGGCACCGGAGATCGCGTAGCGCACCGAGGTGAGGTCGATGCCACGGTCCCGGGCGGCGGTGGCGAGCCGCTCGTAGATCGGCGGCACGGCGGGCAGGAACGTCGCCGGGCGTCGGCGGTGTGCCTCAAGCACCATCTCGAGGTCGAATCGGGGGAAGAGGACGAGGGTGGCCCCGACGGTCACGGCGAACGTCAGGCAGAGGGTCAGGCCGTAGGCGTGGAACAGCGGCAGGACGGCGTAGATGACCTCCTCCCCGTCGACGAGGCCCGGCAGCCAGGCCCGGCCCTGCTGGGCGTTGGCAACGAGGTTGCGATGGGTGAGCACGGCAGCCTTCGGCCTGCCTGTCGTGCCGCCGGTGTACTGCAGCACCGCGACGTCCCCGACGTCGGGGCGGGGATGGGTGTCGGCCAGGGCGGGGCTCCGGGCGACCAGTCGCTCCCAGCTCGGCACCTCGCCAGCGGGTCCGGCCATCGCGGATCGGGACGCCCTGGCCTTCGCCAGGGGCAACCGCAGCGCGAGGCGCTTCAGCGGCGGCAGCGCTGCCGGCAGGTTAACGGCCAGGACTGCCTCGACGCCGAGCGGTCCGGCGATCCGCTGCACCAGCGGGGCAACCTTGTCCCAGGTGATGACGACGCGGGGGCGGTGGTCCTCCAGTTGGTGAGACATCTCGTCCTCGGTGTAGAGCGGGTTGTGCTCCACCACGACGGCCCCGAGGCGCAGCACCGCGTAGAAGGCCACGACGTGCTGCGGGCAGTTGGGCAGCACGAGTGCCACCCGGTCACCCGCTCGGACCCCCAGGCGGCGCAGGCCCTCGGCGGCCCGGGCGACCGAGGCGCCCAGCTGCTCGTAGGTGGTCGTCCCGCCGAAGAAGTCCAGGGCCACGCGGGAGCCGAACCTGCCCACCGAGCGTTCGAGGAGTGCAACGAGCGAGTCCGTGGGGACCGGGATGTCGAGCGGCACCCCGGGCGCGTAGCTCTTGGCCCAGGGTCGTGGGTCGTCACCGTGCATGCTCTGCCTGTCGTCGGTGGGTCGTTGGTCACGCCACCCGTGCTGAGGGAGCGCCGTCCGCCCATCCTGTCAGTCGTCGGCAGGGTCGACCTCGCCGGTGACCACCGGGTCGAGCGCGAGCAGCGGGGCGTTCTCGGGCAGCGGGGGAGGCGTCCCGCCCCATGCCGGGCACAAGGCCTTGTGGTCGCACCAGTCGCACAGTCGTGACGTGCGTGGTCGCCAGTCGCCCGTCGTCGCGGCCCGCTCGATGGCCGTCCACAGGGCCTTGATCTTGCGTTCGGTGGCGAGCAGGTCGGCCTCGTCGGGGGAGTAGCGCATCAACTCGCTGTTGCCGAGGTAGACCAGCTGCAGCATCTGCGGGATGACGCCGCGCAGGCGCCACAGGACCAGCGCGTAGAACTTCATCTGGAAGAGCGCCTTGGCCTCGAACAGCTCCGACGGCGAGCGACCGGTCTTGTAGTCGACCACCCGCAGCGCACCGTCAGGGGCGATGTCGAGCCGGTCGACGTAGCCGCG
The DNA here is from genome assembly GCF_046595215.1 of Lapillicoccus sp. Lineage (NCBI taxonomy): Bacteria > Bacillati > Actinomycetota > Actinomycetes > Micrococcales > Intrasporangiaceae > Lapillicoccus > Lapillicoccus sp. Next base: position 23,450 of record NZ_JBKJPP010000140.1, read on the forward strand.
CAGCGTCAACCCGTCGAAGTCGGCCTCGACGTAGAGCTCCCGCTCGGCCGGCTCGAGCCGGGTGGGGTCCTCGAGGGTGAACCACGCGGTGATGAGCTTACCGGCCTCGGCGAACCAGCTCTCCTGCGTGCGGGCCTCGTCGCTCTCGAGCATCGCGGCCAGCTCCGGCTCGGCCTCGACGAGCTGGCGCCACTGCGGCCCCACCAGCGCCGCGGCCGCCTCCGGTGTGCGCTCCGCGGCCGGCAGGTCGAAGAGGCGTTCGAGCACCGAGTGGACGAGTGTGCCCCGTGCGGCGGCCGGGGACGGCGGCGACGGGAGCCGGTCGATGACCCGGAAGCGGTAGAGCAGCGGGCACTGCATGAAGTCGGACGCCCGGCTCGGGGACAGTGCGGCGGACCGCCCGGGCAGCGGGCCCGGTGCGGTGCCGATCGAGGGGGCGGTGGCCGAGGTAGGGCTCATGTCCGGCACTGTATGCGGGACTCCTGACACGGCATACCCGTCCGTCGTGCTACCCCGTCGTCGCATCCGGCAACCCGGTGCCCAGGGACACCGACGTGCCGGACGCAAGGGGCTGGGTCAGTCCTCGGGCTGGTAGGCGAGGTTCGGGCCAAGCCAGCGCTCGGCCTCGGCGAGGCTCCAGCCCTTGCGCCCGGCGTAGTCCTGCACCTGGTCGCGGCCGACCCGGCCGACGACGAAGTACTGCGACTGGGGGTGCGAGAAGTAGAACCCGCTGACCGCGGCGCCGGGCCACATGGCCATGCTCTCGGTCAGCTCGATCCCGGTCCGGTCGGTCACGTCGAGCAGCGACCAGAGGGCCTGCTTCTCGGTGTGGTCGGGACAGGCGGGGTATCCCGGGGCGGGGCGGATGCCGGAGTATCGCTCCTCGATGAGGGCGGCGCTGTCGAGGCTCTCGTCCGGCGCGTAGGCCCAGAACTCCTTGCGGACCCGCTCGTGCATGCGCTCGGCGAAGGCCTCGGCCAGGCGGTCGGCGAGCGACTCGAGCAGGATCGCGCTGTAGTCGTCGTTGTCGGCCTTGAACTCGCTGATCTTCTCGCCGATCCCGAGGCCGGCCGTCACCGCGAAGCCGCCGACGTAGTCGTGCTGACCGCTGTCCCGGGGCGCGACGAAGTCGCCCATCGACCGGTTGGGGATGCCGGCGCGGTGGGCGCCCTGCTGGCGCAGGTTGCGCAGGGTGGTGATGACCTCGGACCGGGACTCGTCGGCATACACCTCGATGTCGTCGCCGTCGGCGTTCGCGGGGAACAGCCCCACCACGCCCTTGGCCTGCATCCACTGGCCCTCGATGGCCCGGTCCAGCAGCTGCTGGGCGTCGTCCCACAGCTTGCGGGCGGTCTCACCGGAGGCGGGGTTGTTGAGGATGTCGGGGTAGCGCCCCTTCATCTCCCACGCGCCGAAGAACGGCGTCCAGTCGATGTAGCGACGCAGCTCCTCGAGGGGGTAGTCGTGGAAGGTCTTGACGAACTGGGTCGCGACGCCGTGCCGGTGGTCGCAGCTCGGGCCCTGGCACACGTCCTTGGCCTGCTGGGTCAGCAGCCGGGGGCGCGGCGGCCGGTAGGAGCTCCAGTCGATCGGTGTGCGGTTGTCGCGGGCCAGCTCGAGGCCGAGCAGCGGCCGCTCGCTGAGCTTGGCGGCGTGCCGGGCCCGGACGGAGTCGTAGTCGGCCAGGGTGTCCGCGAGCAGCGCCGGCCGCAGCTCGTCCGACAGCAGCGCGGCGGCGACGGGGACCGACCGGGAGGCGTCCTTCACCCAGACGATGGGGCCGTGGTACTTCGGGGTGACCTTGACGGCCGTGTGCGCCTTGGACGTGGTCGCGCCGCCGATGATCAGCGGGATCTCGAAGCCCTGACGCTCCATCTCGGCGGCGAAGTTGACCATCTCGTCGAGCGAGGGCGTGATCAGCCCCGACAGGCCGATGATGTCGGCCTGCTCCTCCCGGGCGGCGTCGAGGATCTTCTGGGCCGGCACCATGACGCCGAGGTCGACGACGTCGTAGTTGTTGCACTGCAGCACCACGCCGACGATGTTCTTGCCGATGTCGTGGACGTCGCCCTTGACCGTCGCCATGACGATCTTGCCCTTGGCCTTCTGGACGTCGCCGGGCTTCTTCTCGGCCTCGATGAAGGGGATGAGGTAGGCGACCGCCTTCTTCATGACCCGGGCGCTCTTGACCACCTGGGGGAGGAACATCTTGCCCTGGCCGAAGAGGTCACCGACGACGTTCATCCCGTCCATGAGCGGGCCCTCGATGACCTCGATCGGCCGGCCGCCGCGCGCCGAGATCTCCTGGCGCAGCTCCTCGGTGTCGCTCTCGGCGTGCAGGTCGATGCCCTTGACGAGGGCGTAGGTGATCCGCTCGCCCACGGGCAGTGAGCGCCACTCCTCGGCGATCGCCTCCTGCTTGGTGTCGCCGGTGTTGAAGCGGTCGGCCACTTCGAGCAGCCGGTCGGCGGAGTCGGGACGGCGGTTGAGGATGACGTCCTCGATCCGCTCGCGAAGGTCGGGGTCGACCTGGTCGTAGATGACGAGCGCGCCGGCGTTGACGATGCCCATGTCCATGCCGGCCGCGATCGCGTGGTAGAGGAACACCGCGTGGATCGCCTCGCGCACGGCGTTGTTGCCACGGAACGAGAACGAGACGTTGGAGACCCCGCCGGAGACCAGGGCGTGGGGCAGGTTGGCCTTGATCCAGCGGGTCGCCTCGATGAAGTCGAGCCCGTATGCCGCGTGCTCCTCGATACCGGTCGCGACGGCGAAGACGTTCGGGTCGAAGATGATGTCCTCGGGCGCGAAGCCCACCTCGTCGACGAGGATGTCGTAGGCGCGCCGGCAGATCTCCTGGCGCCGCTCGAGGTTGTCGGCCTGGCCCTGCTCGTCGAAGGCCATGACGACGATCGCGGCGCCGTACTTGCGGCAGAGGCGGGCGTTCGCGATGAACGGCTCGACGCCCTCCTTCATCGAGATCGAGTTGACGATCGGCTTGCCCTGCACGCACTTGAGGCCGGCCTCGATCACCTCCCACTTGGAGGAGTCGATCATCAGCGGCACCCGGGAGATGTCCGGCTCGCTGGCGATGAGCTTGACGAAGCGGTCCATCGCGGCGACACCGTCGATCATCCCCTCGTCCATGTTGATGTCGATGACCTGGGCACCGGCCTCGACCTGCTGGCGGGCGACGTTGAGCGCGGTGGGGTAGTCCTCTTCCTTGATCAGCTTGCGGAAGCGGGCCGACCCGGTGATGTTGGTGCGCTCGCCGATGTTGACGAAGAGCGACTCGGCGGTGACGGTCAGCGGCTCGAGGCCCGAGAGGCGCAGCGCTGGCGGGACGACAGCCGGCACGCGGGGGCTCTTGCCCTCGGCCGACTTCGCGATCGCCGAGATGTGCTCGGGAGTCGTGCCGCAGCAGCCCCCGAGGAGGTTGACCAGGCCGCTGGCGGCGAACTCCTCGATGACCGCGGACATCTGCTCGGGCGACTCGTCGTACTCGCCGAACGCGTTGGGCAGGCCGGCGTTGGGATAGCAGGAGACGTAGCAGCCGGCGATCCGCGACAGCTCGGCGAGGTAGGGCCGGATCTCGGCCGCCCCCAGGGCACAGTTCAGGCCGACGGCCAGCGGTCGGGCGTGGCTGATGGAGGTGAAGAACGCCTCGGTCACCTGCCCTGACAGGGTGCGCCCCGAGGCGTCGGTGATGGTGCCGGAGATGATCACCGGCCAGCGGCGGCCGTGCTCCTCGAAGAGGGTCTCGCAGGCGAAGATCGCGGCCTTGGCGTTGAGGGTGTCGAAGACGGTCTCGATGATGAGCAGGTCCGACCCGCCGTCGACCAGGCCGCGGGCCTGCTCCAGGTAGGCCTCGACGAGCTCGTCATAGGTGACGTTGCGCTTGCCGGGGTCGTTGACGTCGGGGGAGATCGACGCGGTCCGGTTGGTCGGCCCGAGGGCCCCGGCGACGTAGCGCGGCCGGTCGGGGGTCCGGGCGGTCATGGCGTCGCACTCGACCCGCGCCAGCCGGGCCGCGGCGAGGTTCATCTCGTAGCCGAGGTCCTGCATCCCGTAGTCGGCCAGGGAGATCCGCTGCGCGTTGAAGGTGTTGGTCTCGACGAGGTCGGCGCCGGCCTTGAGGTACTCGCGGTGGATGCCGCTGATGATCTCCGGCTGGGTGAGGCTGAGCAGGTCGTTGTTGCCCTTCAGGTCGCTGTCCCAGTCGGCGAAACGCCCGCCGCGGTAGTCGGCCTCGCCGAGCTCGTGCCGCTGGATCATCGTGCCCATGGCGCCGTCGAGGATGAGGATGCGCTCGCGAAGGAGGGCCGACAGGGCGTCGGTGGCGTCGGGCTGCAGGGCTGGGGAGTGGGGCACAGAATCCTTGGGGTCGGGCCGGGTGCGACATCCAAGTATGGCCCGGTCCCCACAGGCGACGCACGGTGGGACCGCAGGGACGATGACATAGGGTCGCGTCATGTCCGCCGGCAGCCCCACCCCGACGTCGGCGCACGGCTGGCGCATCGCGAGCGTGCACGGCATACCGGTCTATCTGGGCCGCAGCTGGCCCATCATCGCGCTGATCATCGTCGTGACCTTCGGCCCGCAGGTGCGCCACCCGGCCACCCTCTCGACGGGCGGCACCTTCGGGTATGCCGTGGCGCTGGCCTATGCGCTGCTCCTGCTCGTCTCGGTGCTCGCCCACGAAGGCGCCCACGCCGTGCTGGCCCGGCGCTTCGGCTACCGGGTCGACCGGGTGGTCGCTGATCTGTGGGGCGGGCACACGGTCTACGACAGCTCGCAGTCCCGGCCGGGCGCGAGCGCGGCGATCGCCGTGGCCGGACCCCTGGCCAACCTGGCCCTCGCGGGCGTTGCCTATCTCCTGGTGCAGGTCGTCGATGGGGGGGTCGTGGGGCTGTTGCTGGGCGCCGTCATGCTGACGAACGCCTTCGTCGGGGCCTTCAACCTGCTGCCGGGCCTCCCGCTCGACGGCGGGTTCATCGTCGACGCCCTGGTCTGGAAGGCCACCGGAGACCGCAACCGGGGACTCATCGTGGCCGGCTGGCTCGGTCGCGTGGTAACCGTGGCGGTCATCCTTTGGCTGGTCGGGTGGCCCCTGCTGCAGGGAGACCCGCCGTCGCTCTTCACCATCGTCTGGAGCGGGCTCATCGGCGCGTTCCTGTGGGCCGGGGCGACGAACGCCATCCGGGCAGGCACGAGCCGGCGCGTCATCGAGCGGGTGTCACTCGCCCAGGTGCTGCGTCCGGTGGTCCTGGTCGCGGCGACGGACTCCGCCGAGCAGGTCCTCGGCGGGCTGAGCTCGTCAGGCGGGCTCACGGACGGCTCCGGGCGAGGAGCCGACGCGGGGGTGGGCGTCCGGGCGGCGACCCCGACAGTCGTGGCCCTCGATCCGTCGGGCCGGGCAACCGGGATCGTCGACGTCGCGACGCTGCACGGGGTGGATCCGTCGCGGCGGGCCGACGTGCCGGTCTCGGCAGTCGCCGCGCGTCAGCCCGACGGCTGGGTCGTCGCCGCGGAGTCCGGCGACGACGTGTCAGGCGTCATCTCGGCGATCGTCGCCCGACAGCAGGCCGTGGGGGGCGAGGCCCTGCGTCTCGTCCTGGTGGTCAACGCCGCCGGCGACGTCCTCGGCACGGTGTCGGTGGACGACCTCAACGACGCGTTCGGCTGACCGGGACCTCGACCGAACTGGGTCCGGCGCACGGCCCACGGCCCGGGGCCGACTCCGGCGCTCATCCACAGGCTGTCCGACTGTCGTCCCATCGTCCACAGGCTGGCGTCGGCTCCTCGCGCTCCGCTGGTCCGCTCGGCTTTGATCGGGACAGTCATCGAGGTCACCCCAGACAGGAGGACGCGTGCAACCGAGGGGATCGTCATCATCATCATTATCGGCCGACGACGAGGCCGGGCCCGTCAACTCGGTGCGCCTCGTGGGCCGGGTCAGTGCCGAACCGGAGCACCGTGAGCTGCCCAGCGGCGACAAGCTGGTCCTGCTGCGGGTGATCGTGTCGAGACCGGTCCGACGGGGCAGATCCGGGCCGGGGCCTCGGGGAGCAGCCACCACGGCGGCGACCACGAAGGCGTCCACGCCGGGCGGCGCACCCGCCCGGCAGCAGGTCGACACCATCGACGTGACCTGCTGGACAGCGGTCGTGCGGCGGGCCGCCGCCGGGCTGCAACCGGGTCAGGTCGTCGAGGTGCACGGCGCGCTGCGGCGGCGCTTCTACCGGGCCGGGGCGAGCACCCAGAGCCGCTACGAGGTCGAGGCGTCGCTGCTGCGCAAGGTGGGCGGGCCGCCGGGTGGGGTGGGTGGGATGGGGGTCAGGACACGTCGCGTCGGGTGAACACCCAGGCACCCAGGGCGACAAAGACGGTGACGAGGACGCTGAGATAGATGCTGGCATGGCCGAAGGTGAGGATCCGCTCCACGTTCTGGCACGACAGTCCCTGATCGGTGTTCGTGCATGAGTCGACCAGGTAGGTGAGGTCATGACCGACCCAGGCCTGGAAGTTGGGCTGGACCACCCACGGTCTCGGATCCGGCACGAGGCTCGAGATGAGCGCGAAGAACACCTCGACCAGGACCGCGTAGCCGAGCAGAACGCCGAGGGCGGCCGCCGTGTTGCGCAGCAGTCCGCCGAGCACGGCGCCGCCAACCGCGGCGGCAGCCGAGACGACGACGACCCGCACGACGAGCCACGCGAGGTCGACCACCTGAGCCCCGGACACCGCACCTGCCACGCCATAGGAGGTGGTGAGCCAGTAGATGCCCACAGCGAGGGTCAGGACGCCCGGCGCCGTGACCGGGATCGAGCCGAGGCCGGCCGCGATGAGCTTGCTCGCATAGACCCGGGTCCGGCGCGGTTCGAAGGTCAACCACGTGGCGAGGTTGCCGGTGGTGAACTCGGCGGCGACGAAGCCGGCGCCGACGAGGAACCCGATCACGGCCATGACGACCGCCAGGCCCGAGAGCAGGTCCGTGGTGAGGCCGACGAACGCGACGGGGGCTCCCTGCATGGAGGCGGCCATCTCGTCGCAGTGGAAGTTGGCGGTCGGGTCGCTCCGGCGGGTCTCGGCCTGGGCGTCGCGGCACTGTTGGAGCTGCAGCCCGACGCGTTCCTGGATCCGCTCCGGTGTGGAATCCCTCGCCTTCTGCTGGGCGGCGAAGAGCGCGATGGCCATGACCGCGAGGACACCGGCGCCGGCAATCCGCGTCAGCCGGCGGGCGAAGAAGCGCCGCAGCTCGACCCGGACGAGCAGGATCATGTCTCCTCCCCGCCGGAGCCCAGACCCTTGTGGGCGGTCAGCTCGAGGAAGACCGACTCGAGGTCGGCCCGCACTGGAACCAGCTCGTTGACCCAGAGGTCGTTCGCCGCCAGCCGGTGGGTGATCTCAGCCCCGTCGGTCACTCCGTCGACGCGCAAGAGGTGCCCGTCGGGCGTGACGCTGAACCCGGAGTCGACCAGGACTCGGGTCGCGCCAGCCGGGTCGGACACGCCCACCCGCAGGCCGCTCACGGTGCCCCGACCGATGACGTCCTGCACCGAGCCGGACGCGAGCAGCCGTCCGCGGCCGATGATCGAGACGGTGTCGGCGACGTGCTCGACCTCGCCGAGGATGTGGCTGCTCACCAGCACCGTGCGCCCCTCGGCGCCGAGGGCACGCATCGTCGTGCGGATCTCGTGGATGCCTGCGGGATCGAGGCCGTTGGTGGGCTCGTCGAAGATCAGCAGGTCGGGGGACTTCAGCAACGTGGCCGCGATTGCCAGACGCTGCTTCATCCCCAGTGAGTAGCTCGAGAACCGGTCCCTCCCGCGCTCGCCGAGGCCGGTCTGCTCCAGCACCCGGTCGACGGTCGTCGGCGGTGCTCCGATGGCGTCGGCGAGCAGGGCGAGGTTGGTGCGCCCGGTGAAGGACGGGAAGAACCTTGGGGACTCCACGATCGCGCCGACGCGTCCGATGATCTCGGGCAGCCGCCGGGGCACTTCGTGGTCGAAGATCCGCATCGTCCCGGCGTCGGCGCGGATCAGCCCCAGCAGCATCCGGATCGATGTCGTCTTGCCGGAGCCGTTGGGTCCGAGGAACCCGTGCACGCCGCCGGCCGGCACCTCGAGGTCGAGTCCCTGGACCGCCACCTGGCGACCCCGACGGGTGCGGTACGTCTTGCGCAAGCCCCGCGTCGCGATGGCGAGGTCCCCCCGCTCGGCTTTCGTGCTCATCCCCGCACCCCCATCGGTCGGACGCGTGGATGTCGTCGGACCGCAACAGCCCGACGCGTTCCCTGCGTCCCACCCGACGCTAGCGGCGCGGTTGCGGTCGACCGACCTCCGACACCCCGGCATGACGCCGCAGTCCTGTCTGCTCAGCCACCCCCGCGAGGGAGGACCTTCGACCCTGCTGGGGTGCGGGCGGTCAACGTACGTTCGAGGTGTGTCACAGACGTGGGCGCCACCTCGCGCCGACGCGGAACTCCAGGAGCTCAGATGTTTGTGAAACTGATCATGGGTGACGACAGCGGCGCTGGCACGTTCGTGGACTGGGGTTTCCTCCACGTGTCGGTCGCCAACATCGCCGTCATCGGCGCCATGCTGGCCCTCTTCGTGCTCGCCCTCGTGGTCCCGTTCCCGGGCCACCACCGCACCGGTCGGGGAGACCCGAGATGAGCGCCCTCAACCCTCCGGCCGGGCGCGTCTCCGGGGGAGTCCCACCAGCCTCCGGCGGACGTGCCGCGTTCCAGGCACCGGAGGTCTCGTCGGGCAGTTGGACCGAGTCCCTGCGCACCCGGCTCGTGCACGTCGTCCCCGAGGGTGAGGCCCTCCCGGACCGCCAGCCGGTCTACGTCTCCTCGTGGATCTACGTCTTCGGAGTGCTCACCATGGCCGCGCTCGCGGTCGTCATCGCGACCGGCGGCGTCCTCGCCGTTGGTGGCGCGGCGTGGTGGCACACCTCGGGCCTCGGGCACTTCGTCAACTCGCTGCACCTCTGGAGCGTCGAGCTCTTCTTCGCCTTCATGGTGATCCATCTCTGGGGCAAGTTCTGGATGGCGGCCTGGCGCGGGGGTCGCGCGATGACCTGGGTCACCGGGGTCGTGGCGTTCCTCGGCTCGATCGGGACCGCCTTCACCGGCTATCTCTCCCAGTCGAACTTCGACTCGCAGTGGATCAGCGTCGAGGCCAAGGACGGCCTCAACTCCGTCGGCATCGGGGCCTGGTTCAACGTCCTCAACCCGGGACAGATGCTCCTGTGGCACGTGGTCCTGCTCCCGGCCGTGATCGGCGTCCTCGTCGTCCTGCACGTCATCCTCGTCCGGCGCCACGGCGTCGTCCCGCCCCTCGACGCCGAAAGGGCGTGAGCACCATGAGCGCGTCCACCACCTCCCGCCGGACCGTCCGCCGTCACGGCCAACCACCGACGCCCGACTCCCACAGTTTTCCCACCCGCCCCTACGACCTCGTCAAGGAGTTCGTCATCGCGCTGCTCGCCGTGGCGCTGCTCACGACCGGGCTCGCGGTGGCGTTCTCCTCACCGGACGAGCAGGCCATCACCCTCAGCGGGTGGGCCGCTGCGGCCCCCAACGACGTCGTGGCGACCGCCACGGGCGAGCTGGCGGGGACCACCACGAGCGCGGGCTACGGCCCGCCCTACAACACCGCCGCCGACGGACAGGTGCTCGGCCCGCTGTCCCTGCAGAAGTGGGCCGGCCCCCGGCTGTCCCTCGACTCCGCCCAGGACCTCGTCCTCGGTCCGCTCGGTGGGGTGGCCGGCGACCCCACGCTGACCTCGGCTCTCGCGGCCTGGCGGGGCGCCCCCGCGGAGCAGCAGACCGCCTGGGCCACGGCATACGGCGACGGACTCAAGACGGCTCCAGACGGCGACCCCACGCAGGTCACACCCGGCGACTACGGCCCGGTGCCGATGATCGCGACCTCCTTCCTCGGCCTGGCCCGGGGAGGTGGCCTCGAGGGGAGCCTGACCTCGTCGGGGACCTTCTACGGGGGTGACCAGACGCGGTCACTGCTCCTGCTCTCCGACGGCGCCTACCTCGAGGACCAGGCCCGCGCCCTCAGCCTCGGCGGCGACCAGTGGGGGATGATGAACGAGACGGGCAACTACCCCGGACAGCCGTGGATGTGGCTCTACACCTTCTGGTACCAGGTGCCCCCGTTCTCCACGTCGGACAACGCCGACGCCCAGGTGTGGGCCCTGATGATGCTGCTCAGCCTCGCGCTGCTGCTCGTCCCGTTCATCCCGGGCCTGCGCTCGCTGCCCCGGCTCGTCCCCGTCCACCGGCTGGTGTGGAGGGACTACTACCGGGACCACCCCCGGACCTGACGGCGAAGGGCGGCCCCACCCGGACCGGGGTGGGCCCGCCCCTAGACTCTCTCCTCGTGACCGCGCCGCAGGAGAGCCCCGAGACCCCCACCGTGACCGCCCGGCGCGGCCCGTTCGCGGTGGGCGACCGGGTCCAGCTGACGGACAACAAGGGTCGCCTGCACACGATCACCCTCGAGGTGGGCCGCGAGTTCCACACCCACCACGGCCGCCTCGCGCACGACGACGTCATCGGCCGCCCCGACGGGTCGGTCGTGGCAAACAGCTCGGGCATCGAGTACCTCGTGCTTCGGCCCCTGCTGGCCGACTACGTGATGTCGATGCCGCGGGGCGCCGCGGTCGTCTACCCCAAGGACGCCGGCCAGATCGTCACGATGGCCGACATCTTCCCCGGGGCCCGCGTCGTCGAGGCCGGCGTCGGATCCGGCGCCCTGAGCATGTCCCTGCTCCGGGCCATCGGCGAGCACGGCGAGCTGATCTCCTTCGAGCGACGCGAGGACTTCGCGGACATCGCCCGCGGCAACGCCCGCGTCTTCTTCGGCCGGGAGCACCCGGCCTGGCGGATCGAGGTCGGTGACCTCGTCGAATCCCTGCCGACCGCCGTCGAGGACGGCAGCGTGGACCGGGTCGTCCTGGACATGCTCGCCCCCTGGGAGTGCCTCGACGCGGTGGGGGAGGCGATGCTGCCCGGCGGCGTGCTCATCTGTTATGTCGCCACCGCCACCCAGCTGTCCCGGGTCGCCGAGGCGATGCGCGACCACGGCGGCTGGACCGAGCCGTCGGCCTGGGAGTCGCTCGTGCGCGGCTGGCATCTCGAGGGCCTCGCCGTCCGGCCGCAGCACCGGATGCACGGCCACACCGGGTTCCTCATCACGACCCGACGGCTCGCGCCCGGAGTGGCCCCGCCCAAGCGGACCCGACGCCCCGCGAAGGGGGTGCCCGACGATGGCGAGCACCCCGGCATACCCTCTGGCGACGACGCCGGGCACGCGCAGTGGAGCCCGGAGGAGCTGGGGGAGCGGCCCGTTTCCGAGAAGAAGATCCGACGCGTTCGCCGGAGTGTGACCGAAACCTCCGACGAGTGACGAGCGAACCGGGTTAGGGTCGAGTGGATCGCTGACCCCGCGTCGTCTGGAGGTGCCGATGTCCGAGCACATGCCCCCTGAGAACGAGCCCGAGAACGAGCCCGGGAACGCGTCTGCGAGCGATCCCCGTGGGAACGACGACGCCGTGGAGCTGACCCGTCAGCGCGACCTGCTCAGCCGGGAGGTCTCGGAGCTGCGCGACCGGGTGCGGGAGAGCCCCTCTCGCTCACGCGACCTCGAGAACCGCGTCCTGCAGCTGCAGACGTCGCTGAACACGCTGTCGAACCAGAACGAACGCCTCGTGCGCACCCTCAAGGAGGCGCGCGAGCAGATCATCACGCTCAAGTCCGAGGTCGACCGGCTGGCCCAGCCGCCGAGCGCCTACGGCCTCATTGTCGAGTCCTACGACGACGCGACGGTCGACATCCTCACCTCGGGTCGCAAGATGCGCGTTGCGGTGAGCCCCAACGTCGACCCCGCCACGCTCAGCGCCGGCCGGGAGGTCATGCTCAACGAGGCCCTCAACGTCGTGGCCACGTGCGGCTACGAGCGGGTCGGCGAGGTGGTGATGGTCAAGGAGCTGCTCGACGACGACCGCATCCTTGTCGTGGCCCACGCCGACGAGGAGCGGGTGTGCCGTCGTGCCGAGTCCCTCACGGGCGAGCCGATCCGGGTCGGTGACGCGCTGCTGCTCGACCCGCGGTCCGGGTTCGTCTACGAGCGCATCCCCAAGGCCGAGGTCCAGGACCTCGTGCTCGAGGAGGTGCCCGACATCGCCTACGAGGACATCGGTGGCCTCGCCCGTCAGATCGAGCAGATCCGGGACGCGGTCGAGCTGCCCTACCTGCACCCGGACCTGTTCAAGGAGCACCAGCTCAGGCCGCCGAAGGGCGTCCTGCTCTACGGCCCCCCGGGGTGCGGGAAGACGCTCATCGCGAAGGCCGTCGCGGCGTCGCTGGCCAAGAAGGTGGCCGAGCGCACCGGGAAGTCGACGGAGAAGAGCTACTTCCTCAACATCAAGGGCCCCGAGCTGCTGAACAAGTACGTCGGGGAGACCGAGCGGCACATCCGGCTGATCTTCCAGCGCGCGCGCGAGAAGGCCTCTGACGGAACGCCGGTCGTCGTCTTCTTCGACGAGATGGACTCGCTGTTCCGCACCCGCGGCTCGGGGGTGTCCAGCGACGTCGAGACGACGATCGTGCCGCAGCTGCTGTCGGAGATCGACGGGGTGGAGCGCCTCGAGAACGTCATCGTCATCGGCGCCTCGAACCGCGAGGACATGATCGACCCCGCGATCCTGCGCCCGGGGCGCCTCGACGTGAAGATCAAGATCGAGCGTCCCGACGCCGAGAGCGCCCGGGACATCTTCACGAAGTACCTCGTGCCCAGCCTGCCGCTGCACGAGCACGACCTGGCCGAGAACAGCGGCAACCGGGAGGCGACGCTCGAGGGGATGATCCAGGCCACCGTCGAGAGGATGTACTCCGAGATCGACGAGAACCGCTTCCTCGAGGTGACCTATGCCGGCGGCGACAAGGAGATCCTCTACTTCAAGGACTTCAACTCGGGCGCGATGATCCAGAACATCGTCGACCGGGCCAAGAAGATGGCGATCAAGGACTTCCTCACCATCGGCCAGAAGGGCATCCGGGTCGAGCACCTCCTCGCCTCGTGCGTCGACGAGTTCAAGGAGAACGAGGACCTGCCGAACACGACCAACCCCGACGACTGGGCCCGGATCTCCGGCAAGAAGGGTGAGCGCATCGTCTACATCCGCACCCTCATCAACACCAAGGACGGCACCGAGCCCGGACGCTCGATCGCCAACGTCGCCAACACCGGTCAGTACCTCTGACGCTGCGCGGCCGGTGGAGGAGGTCGCGGGGGACCACGCCCGTTCTGCTGGAACGGGGGATGAAGAGGAACGACAGGGGAGGGCCCGGGTCCCAGATCCGCAGCGACCCTGACGTCGTCGCCGGCTTCAGCAGCTTCAGCACCTGGTCCGTCGGCACGGGCCGGGTGCAGGGCTACCCGACGGCCGACGACCGCTTGACCGAGACCGGGTCGGGCACGAGGCTGCTGACCGGTCGGCTGGAAACCGGGTGCGGGGCGGGCGTTGCTCAGCGCCGGGGAAGCACCCGCGGGAGCAGCGCCCGCCAGCCCAGGAGGCCCAGCGCGAGGAAGAGCGCGGCGACGACCACGAACGAGAAGGCGGTGCCCGCCCCGGTCACGACGCGCAGGAGCATGCCCCCGACGAGGGTCCCCGCCCAGACCACCAGCCCCGGCCGCACGTCGACCGGCCACCGACCCGAGCGCCAGCGCCAGAGCGCCCATCCCGCCGCAGCGCCGACGAGGAAGGGCCACGCGACGACCAGCACCCCCACCGCCGCACTGCCCTCGTCGTGGCTGGCCCGGCCGACGGCGGCGAAGACGAGGACGATCACCGCGTCGAGGGCGGCAGCCGCGACGGGGGTGACGCTGCGGCCGGTGGAGACCATGGACATCAGAAGGGCAACCTCGGCTGGGGTGGGGCGTGGGTGGGGTCGACGCCCTCGAAGAGCGACGAGACCGACTTGCCCAGGTGGATGCGCTGGATGGCCTCGGCGAAGAGCTCGGCCGTGGAGCGGATGCGCAGCTGAGGCCAGCCGGTCGGTGGAGGCACGGTGTCGGTCGTCACGACCTCGGTGATCATCGGGTGGTCTCGCAGTCGCTCCACCGCCTTGCCGGCGAACAGGCCGTGGGTGCAGGCGACCGACGCCTCGGTGCACCCCTCGTCCTTGAGTCGCTCGAGCAGCTCGATGATCGAGCCGCCGGTGGCGATCTCGTCGTCGAGCACGATGGCCCGCTTGCCCGAGACGTCACCGACGATCGCGTCGATCACGACCTTGTCGTCGGCCAGCCGCTGCTTGCTGCCGGCAGCGACCGGGAGCCCCAGCAGGCGAGCGAACTGCGTTGCCGTCTTGGCGTTGCCGAGGTCGGGGGAGACGACGACCGTGTCGCTGAGGTCGGCGCCCCGGTAGTGGTCGGCGAGCACGCCGATGGCCGTGAGGTGGTCGACCGGCACCGAGAAGAAGCCGTGCACCTGAGGTGCGTGCAGCGCCATCGTGAGCACCCGGTCGACGCCAGCGGTCACGAGCAGGTCGGCCACCAGCCGACCACCGATCGAGATGCGGGGGGCGTCCTTCTTGTCGGATCGAGCGTAGGCGTAGTGCGGCATCACGACGGTGATCTGGGCCGCCGACGCACCGCGGGCGGCGTCGATCATCAGCAGGAGCTCCATGAGGTGCTCCTGCGTAGGCGGCACCAGGGGCTGCACGATGTAGACGTCCTGCTGGCGACAGTTCTCGAGCAGCTGCGCCTGCAGGCAGTCGTTGCTGAAGCGCTTGATGTCGACCGGGGACCGGGTCACCCCCAGGTGCTCGCAGATCCGGTCTGCGAGGGCCGGGTGGGCGTTTCCGGAGAAGACGACGACCTCGTGCACGGTCCACCTTCCGTGGGGCGCGGCAAGTTCCTGCAGGATATCGCGGTTCGGGGCCCGGTCAGTGCCCGGTGGTCGCCCGGTCTCCCACCAGGAGGCAGGCCCGGAGCTCGGCGGCGAGCTCGGAGCGGGCCTGAGGCCCCACGAGCGTCGCCCCGGGGAAGCTGTGGAACCCGTGCGGCGCCCCGACATAGGTGGTGGCCCGCACCGGGACCCCCGCCGCGGTCAGCGCCGCGGCATACGCGATGCCCTCGTCGCGCAGCGGGTCGAGCTGAGCCGTCTGCACCAGGGCAGGGGGCAGGCCGGTGAGGTCCTCGGCCCACAGGGGGGAGATCAGCGGGTGGTCGAGTGGCAGCTCGCTCGTGGCGGTGTAGGTCGCGAGGAAGGAGTCGACCTGGCGCTTGGTGAGGATGGGGGCCTGGGCGTTCTCCAGCATCGAGGGGAAGCTCTGGGTGCCGTCGACGCCGGGGTAGAGCAGCGCCTGGTGCGAGATGGCGGGGCCGCCCTCGTCACGCACGACCTGGCAGACGATGGCCGCGAGGTTGCCCCCGGCGGAGTCGCCGCTGACGGCGATCCGGCTGGGATCACCGCCGAGGGCGGCGACCCCCGACGCGGTCCAGCGCACGGCGTCGACGCAGTCGTAGGCGGCCTGCGGCGCGACGAACTCCGGCGCCATGCGGTAGTCGACGCTGACGACGAGGGCCTCGACGGAGTCGGCGAGGAAGCCACAGAGTGCGTCGTACCCGCGCACGTTGCCCAGCACCCAGCCGCCTCCGTGGAAGAAGACGATGACGGGCAGCGGACCGGCGCCGTGACCCGGACGGTAGACCCGCAGCGGGATGCTCTGCCCGTCTCGGGCGGCCAGCTGCGAGGACGTGACCCGCACCCCCTTGGGCATCGCCCCGGTCACCCAGGTGGCCGGCGGCACCATCGGGGCCACCCGGCCCCGGGCGGCCCGGATCTGGTCGAGGTCCATGCCGTCGACGTCGAGCGCTCCGGTGCGGTCGTAGAGGGCGGCGAAGAGGCGGGTGCGCCAGGGGAGGCCGCTGAGGTGGCTGGTCGACGATGACATGCGCCCATCCTCTCCAACGGGCTGCGCCCACCGCACGTAGGGTGACGCGCATGACGGTGCGTCGAGTGATGGGGATCGAGACGGAGTACGGCATCTCGGTGGCGGGAGACCCGACAGCCAACGCGATGATCGCGTCGGGGCAGGTCGTCAACGCCTACGCCAGCTCGCACGGCGTGCGCTCCGGGCGGGCCGGCTGGGACTACGCCGACGAGGCCCCGCTGCGCGACGCCCGCGGCTTCGAGATGGGGCGCGGGGAGGCCGACCCGAGCCAGCTGACGGACATCGAGGACCCGACGCTCGCCAACGTGGTGCTCACCAACGGCGCACGGCTCTATGTCGACCACGCGCACCCGGAGTACTCCTCGCCCGAGGTCACCACCCCCCGCGGGATCGTCACGTGGGACCGCGCCGGCGAGATGGTCATGCTCGAGTCCGTACGACGCCTCGCGGCGACCCCGGGGCTGGCGGCGGTCAACCTCTACAAGAACAACACCGACGGCAAGGGCGCGTCCTACGGCACCCACGAGAACTACCTCATGCGTCGCGAGACCCCGTTCGCCGAGGTGGTCAAGCACCTGATCCCCTTCTTCGTCGCGCGGCAGGCGGTCTGCGGGTCGGGCCGGGTCGGCATCGGCCAGGACTCCCGCACGGCCGGCTTCCAGCTGAGCCAGCGGGCCGACTTCTTCGAGGTCGAGGTGGGGCTCGAGACGACGCTCAAGCGGCCCATCATCAACACGCGCGACGAGCCCCACGCCGTGGCCGAGCTCTATCGGCGGCTGCACGTGATCATCGGCGACGCCAACCACTGCGACGTCGCCAACGTCCTGAAGACAGGGATGACCTCGCTCGTGCTGGCCATGGTCGAGGACGGCTGCGTCGGGCTCGACCTCACGATGGTCAAGCCGGTCGCGACCCTGCACGCGATCTCCCACGACCCCACCCTGCGCGCGACCGCGACCCTGCGTGACGGCCGCACGCTGACGGCGGTGCAGGTCCTCTGGGAGTACTTCGGGGCGGCCCAGTCCTACCTGCGCGACCGAGGCCACGACCCGCTCGAGGATCCCGACACCGAGGAGGTCATGACGCTGTGGGAGCAGGTCCTGACCAAGCTCGAGACCGACCCGTCGTCCTGCGGGGCAGAGCTCGACTGGGTGGCCAAGCTCAACCTGCTCGAGAGCTACCGGGACCGCGACGGGCTGGCGTGGACGGATCCGCGGCTGCGGGCCATCGACATCCAGTGGAGCGACGTGCGCCCCGAGAAGGGGCTGTTCCACCGGCTCCGGGAGCGGGGGCGGGTGACCACCCTGGTCGACGCGGCTGCCGTGGCCCGAGCGGTGACCGAGCCACCGGAGGACACCCGAGCCTGGTTCCGCGGCAAGTGCCTCGAGAAGTTCGCCCCCCAGATCGCCGCCGCCTCGTGGGACTCCGTCATCTTCGACGTGCCCGGTCGTCATGCCCTGCAACGGGTGCCCATGCTGGAGCCCTTGCGCGGGACCAAGGCCCACGTGGGAGAGATCATGGACCGCTCCCCGGACGTGACCACGTTGTTGCGTGAGTTGGACGCCGCCGCCGGTTAGGGTCGGAGCAGGACGACGACCTCCCGCCGTTCGGCGGGGGGAGCCGAGACGTGACGGAGGACGCCATGCCCAGCCAGGAGCAGAGCCGGCCACAGCGGCGCGAGGACGGGACCGACGACGGCCCGGAGCCCACCGCCGCCTCGCCCGAGGTCTCCGCCCGCAAGGAGGCACTCGACGACGACATCGACAGCCTGCTCGACGAGATCGACGGGGTGCTCGAGTCCAACGCCGAGGAGTTCGTGAAGGGCTTCGTGCAGAAGGGCGGCCAGTGAGCGACGGACTGACCTCGGGCCGCCTGCACCACGCCTTCACGACGCCGGGGTCGTCGTCCTTCACCGAGTTCGTCGGCCGGATGTCGCCGCAGCTGCTGCCCGGTGGGCGCCCGCTTCCGGTCGGTGCGTCCATCGACGCTCCGCACGGCACGACCATCGTGTCGGTGGAGTTCGCCGGCGGGGTGCTGATGGCCGGTGACCGCCGCGCGACGATGGGCAACCTCATCGCCAACCGCGACATGGAGAAGGTCTTCGCCGCCGACGAGTACTCCGTCGTCGGCATCGCCGGCACGGCCGGGCTCGCCATCGAGCTGGTCAAGCTCTACCAGGTCGAGCTCGAGCACTACGAGAAGATCGAGGGCACCCTGATGTCCGTCGAGGGCAAGGCCAACCGTCTGGCCACGATGATCAGGGGCAACCTCGCGATGGCGATGCAGGGGCTGGCGGTGGTGCCGCTCTTTGCGGGCTACGACGACCGCGACCGGGCGGGCCGCATCTACTCCTACGACGTCACCGGCGGCTGCTACCGCGAGCACGACCACCACAGCGTCGGATCCGGCTCGCTCTTCGCTCGCGGCGCCCTCAAGAAGCTGTGGCGCCCGGGTATGGCCCAGGCCGACGCCGTGCGCATCGCCATCGAGGCGCTCTACGACGCTGCCGACGACGACTCGGCGACCGGAGGCCCCGACCTCGGGCGGCGAATCTGGCCGACCCTGGCCGTGGTCGACGTCGACGGAGCCCGGTTCCTCGACGACGGGACCCTGGGTCAGGTGGCGCAGCAGATCGTGACCGACCGCCGTGACAACCCGGGAGGTGCGCGATGAGCATGCCGTTCTACGTCTCACCCGAGCAGCTGATGAAGGACAAGGCCGACTATGCCCGCAAGGGCATCTCGCGCGGCCGCTCGGTCGTGGTGCTGGCCTACGACAAGGGGATCGCCTTCGTCGCGGAGAACCCTCAGAGCCTGCGCAAGATCTCCGAGATCTACGACCGGATCGCCTTCGCCGCCGTGGGCATGTACTACGAGTTCGAGAACCTCCGGGTGGCCGGCATCCGCTACGCGGACCTGCGCGGCTACTCCTACGACCGCTCGGACGTGAGTGCTCGTGGTCTGGCCAACGCGTACGCCCAGACCCTCGGCACGGTCTTCACCCAGGAGCCGAAGCCCTACGAGATCGAGATCGTCGTCGCCGAGGTGGGCAAGGACGAGGACCACGACCAGATGTACCGCCTCACCTACGACGGGTCGGTCGCCGACCAGCACGGGTTCGTCGTCATGGGTGGCACCATCGCCCAGTCCGAGCAGCTGCTCAAGGACCGCTGGACCAAGGGCCTGACCCTCGGGGGTGCGCTGTCGCTGGCCGTCGACGCGCTGGCGCTCGACCCGGCCGGAGGTCCGGCCCGCACCCTGCCCGCCGACCAGCTCGAGGTGGCCGTGCTCGACCGTGAGCGCCCTCGTCGCACGTTCCGTCGCCTCGGCGGTCAGCTGCTGAACGACCTGCTCAACAGTGACAGCCCGGTGCACGACGCCCCGTCCGTCGACGGCCCTCCCGGGCACCACGGCCTTCTCACCGGGGAGGGCGGTCCGTCACCCGAGACCCCCGGCACAGACCAGCCGTCGAACCCGCAGGGACGCGAGGACGACGGCCGGGTCTGACTCCACCTGGGTGGGGCCGGTCAGCGAGCTGCAGCCGGCTGCCCCAGCTCGTCGGACTGCTCGATCGAGGTGGTCTGATCCATCGAGGTGGTCTGCTCGACCTCGACCGGTGCACCGGTCGAAGCGGGCTCCGGCTGGAGCTCGGGCTCGACCTGCGGCTGGGCCTCGGAGGCTGGGACAGCAGCGGCGACCGGTGCGGCGGGGGCGGCCTGCGAGGCCAGGGCGGCCCCGCCGAGAGTGGCCAGCATCTGGCGCACGTTGGCCAGCTGGCTGTTGATGCTGTCCCGACGGGTGGTGGCTGCCGCGAGCTCCCGCTCCGACTCGGTGCGGACCCGCTCGGCCTGGTCACGGGCAGCCTTGACGAGCTGGGTCGCCTCGGCCCGAGCCGACTCGAGCAGCGAGTCGGCCTGGGTGCGCGCCTGGGAGTGCGCCTGCTCCGACTCCGACGTGAGCGTCTCCACCCGCCCCTTGGCCTCGGTCAGGTGCTGGTCGTGCATCGCGAGCTGCGCCGAGAACTCGGCCGCCGCCTTGTCTCGGCGCTCGGCCAGCGTGGTCTCGAAGTCGGCGGCAGCGGCCGAGACCTTGGCCCGCTGGCTCTCGTAGAGTGCCTCCGCCTCCCCGCGCCGAGTCTGAGCACCCCGCTCGGCATCATCGATGATCTCGTCCGCGCGGCGGTTGGCGTATTCCAGCAGACTGGCCGCATCGGCCTCGGCCTTGCTGCGGACCTCCTCCGTGTAGCGCGTCGTCTCCGCCCGGAGGGACTCGACGGCCGCCATCGCCGAGGCGCGGTGGTTGTCCGCGTCAGCAGCGGCCATCGCCCGCAGGTCAGCGGCTTCGGCGTCAGCGAGCTCGAGGATCTTGCCGATCCGCTCGCCGAGGTTCTGATAGCTGGGCTGGCCGGCGGAGCGCTGTGCCGCCTCGAGCGTCTGGGCGTGCCGACGCAGGCCGTCCAGCTCGGCGTTGAGGTCGGCGTGAGCCGTCTGGGTCTTGCTGAGCTCGACGGTGCGGTCAGCTGCCTCACGTCTGGCCTCCTCCAGCGCCGCGAAGAGCTGGCCCAGGTGAGAGTCGACCTGGGCCGGGTCGTAGCCGCGCATCACGGAGCGGAACGGGGGAGCTTTCTCGGTCATCGGGGTGCCATCGTTTCTGCAGGGTCGAGCCTGCGCATCAGTGGGTCGGGTCGGTGGGCTGGAGGGCTGGGGCGACGGGGGCGTCCTCGTAGGAACCCCAGTAGAACTCGGGCTCGGCAGGCTCGGCCAGCTCGGCACGCGCTGCGGGGTGGGGGTCGACCGCGTCCGGCTCGACCACCTCCGGCTCGATCACGCCGGGCTCGACGGCAGCAAGGTCGACCGCCGCCGCACGCGACGCAGCGAGCTCGGCTTCGAGCCCTTCCATCGTGCCGTCCGGCCGCTCGGTCACCGCGAGTGCCTCGATGACCCCGGAGAGGTGCCCCAGCTGGCTGGCGATGTCGTCGCGCTGTGAGGCCAGCATGGTGGCCTCGTGGCGTGCGTCCTCGAGGATCTTGCGGGCCTGGGCCCGCAGCTCGTCCGCCTCGGTCCGCGCCGACGTGATGGTCGCCACCAGCTCGGCGCGGGTCGCGCGGCGCTGCTCGTGGGAGTCCCGCTGCAGCTTCTCCACCTCGGCCCCGGTGCGCTCCCGGATGAGCCGGGCTCCGTGCTCGGCCTCGGTGAGGCGACGTTCGGCCCGTTCGACGGCCGCCTGGGCGTTGAGCTCGGCGTCGGCGACGGCTCGGGCCGAGTCCTGCTGGGCCCGGTCCGAGGTGCGCTGGGCGTCGGCACGGGCCGACTCCAGCACGGCCTGGGCCTGTGACCGCAGGCGCTCGGCCTCGGCGAGGGCCTCGGCGACGGTGGTCTCGGCCTTGTGAGCCGCCTGGGCGAGCACCTCCTGCACCCTGGTGCGGTGCTCGCGGGTGGTCTCGAGCCGCTCGTGGTGGCTGACGGCGCCCTGACGGGCCACTTCCTCGCGGGTGCCGTCGAGCATCTCCTGCATCGTGGCCCGGGCCCACTCCATGTGGCCGTCCGCCGCGGCCAGGGTCTCGTCGGCCTCAGCCTTGGCGACGGCGGTCAGCTCGGCCACGCGCTGCTGCGCGTCGCTCAGGACCTGGTCGGCCTGTCGTTGGTGGGCGTCGAGGGTGACCCGGGCGTCGTCGCGCCACCCCTGCGCCTCGGACCGGGCCTCCTCGCGCAGGCGTGCCACCTCCGCCTCGGCCTGCTCACGCAGTGTCGAGACGTGGGCCCCGGTCTGCGAGGTCAGCAGCTCGCGCTCGGCGTCAGCCGCCTGGATGCGCTCCTCGAGTGCGGCGACCTGCGCCCGTTGGTGCTCGACCAAGGCCGCCCTGGCCGTCTCGTCGTCGGAGCGGGCCGCCTCGACCAGCTGCCGACGCTCGTCGTCGGCGCAGGACAGCAGCTGGGCCGCCTCCTCGCGGGCCTGCGAGATCGCTGCCTCGCTCGTGCGGGCGGCGGCGGCCGTGACCAGCGCCGACTGCTCGGCCGCATCGGCGTGCAGCCGGTCCGCGTCCTCCTGGGCCTCCGCGAGCCGGCTCTTCGCCTGGTCGAGGGCGGCGACGGCGTCGGCGTGCAGCGCGGCTGCCTCCTCGCGCAGCGCGTCGGCCTCGAGCCGCAGCCGGGCGCACTCGGCCGCGGTCGTCTCGGCCTGCGCCTGCATCTGGGCCCGGAGAGTGTCTGCGTGCGTCTGCGCGCTCGTGAGGATGGCAAGAGTCTGAGCGGTCACGTCACCGAAGGACATCCGCGGGCCGAAGGTCGACGGCGGACCGACCGCTTCCGTCACCACGGTGTCAGGGGTAGCGGTGTCAGGGCTGTCGGTCTCGTCGAGCCGTGCGTCAGGCTCCTCCTCACCCCACGGGTCGGAGGTGTCGTCCGTTGCCCCGGCCCACGCGTAGGGGGCCGGCTCGCGGGGGACGAACGGCTCGTACATGGGCGCAATGATCCCATGCCCTCGGTCGCGCTGCGCGGGCAACGGCAACGGCTCGTTCGCGGGGTGCGGCTGCATGATCTTCCAGACGGGCGGTGGCACGGGCCGTCCGGTTGGTCAAACCATCACCACACTGAGCACAGCTCGCATCACGGCAATCCGGCGGAGCGGCGGCGGCCCCGGATCCGGGCCGCCAGATCGAGCTCGTCGTCGCGGTCGAGACCGGCCCTGCGGCCGGTGCGCCCCAGCCCGAGCTCCCGCTCCCAGAGCAGAGTGGCCGCCGTCGTCTCCGCCAGGGGCCGGGTCACGAGTCCGGCGGCGACCGCAGAGTGGTCGTCGTGGGTGGCGAACCCCTGCCACGCCTCGTCCGCCATCCACAGCGCCAGGGACCGGGGCCCCATGAACTCCGTGACTCCGTGGGCCCTCAGGTCCTCGTCCGTCGCCTCGACCCGAGGCCCCGCGAAGCCGGTCAGCCACTCTGCGGCGGCGATCACCTCCTCGAGCGTGCGACGAGGTCCGTAGGCGTCGACCGTGCCGGTTCGTCCGGCCAGCCCCGCGTGCACCAGCCAGGCGGCCAGGTCCTCGACGTCGACCACCTGCGCACCTCGATCGGTGCGCTCGGGCACGAGGAGGGGCCCACCGTCCTCGGCAGCCAGCGCGCAGCGGCCCACCCAGTAGCCGAAGCGGTCGCTCGGGTCGCCGTAGCCGGCGATCAGACCCGACCTGGCGACCAGCGCATCGGCCCCCCGGGCGACCGCCACTGCCTGCTCGCACGCCACCTTCGCCTCGCCGTAGACCTCACCGTCCGCCATCGGGGACGACAGGGCTCCCAGCAGCGGCAGGTCCTGCCCTCCACCGACGACGCTCTGGTCGGCGTAGACCGACCCGGAGGAGACGTAGACCCAGTGCCGCGCGCGGTCCGACAGGGCCGTGAGCGCCCGCACGGCGAAGCCGGGCTGCCAGGTCAGCTCGACGACGAGGTCCCAGTCCTGGTCGGGCAGGGCGGCATACGGGTCGGGGGTGCTGTCGCGCGACCGGTCGGCCGCGACGAGCCGGGCGCCGGGGGGAGCCGAGCCGCTCCGGCCACGGGCGAGGCAGGTGACCTCGTGCCCGGCGGCGGCGGCGTGGCGGGCGACGGCTCCGCCGAGCCACGCGGTGCCTCCGAGGACGAGGACGGTCTTCGAGCCGGTCATCGAGCCAATGTCGCACGGGCAGCGAAGGCGGCCCAGGGCTTACGCGCTCGGCGCAGCGGCGAGCCCGGGGGCAACCCGAGCACCGTCGGCCTAGAGTGAGGAGATGGAGCGGCGGATCTTCGGGATCGAGAACGAGTACGGCGTCACGTGCACGTTCGACGGACAGCGCCGGCTGACGCCCGACGAGGTCGCGCGCTACCTCTTCCGCAAGGTCGTCTCGTGGGGGCGGTCGAGCAACGTCTTCCTCGCCAACGGGTCCCGGCTGTATCTCGACGTGGGGTCCCACCCGGAGTACGCCACGCCCGAGTGCGACGACCTGCGCGAGATCGTCATCCACGACAAGGCCGGCGAGCGCATCGTCGAGGGCCTCGTCGAGGACGCCCAGCAGCGGCTGGCCGAAGAGGGCATCGCGGGCGAGATCTACGTCTTCAAGAACAACACCGACTCCGCCGGCAACTCCTACGGCTGCCACGAGAACTACCTCGTGGGCCGGGCGGGCGAGTTCCAGAAGATCTCCGACGTGCTCATCCCCTTCCTGGTCAGCCGCCAGATCACCTGTGGCGCAGGGAAGGTCGTCACCAGCACCTCGGGGGCGCGATTCTGTGTGAGCCAGCGCGCCGACCACATCTGGGAGGGAGTGTCGTCGGCCACGACGCGCAGCCGTCCCATCATCAACACCCGTGACGAGCCCCATGCCGACGCGGAGAAGTACCGCCGTCTGCACGTCATCGTCGGCGACTCCAACATGTCCGAGACCACGACCCTGCTCAAGGTCGGCTCGGCCGACCTCGTGCTGCGGATGATCGAGGCAGGGGTCGTGATGCGCGACATGGCCCTCGAGAACCCCATCCGGGCGATCCGCGAGATCAGTCACGACGTGAGCGGGCGCAAAACCGTCAGGCTGGCCAACGGGCGTGACCTCTCCGCGCTGCAGATCCAGCAGGAGTACTACGAGCGGGCGATGGGGTTCGTCGAGCGGGAGGGCCTGACGGCACCGGTGCAGAAGCAGGTCCTCGACCTGTGGGGCCGCACGTTGACCGCCGTCGAGACCGGTGACCTCTCCCTGGTCGACACCGAGATCGACTGGGTGATCAAGAAGCGGCTCATCGACCGCTACATGGCCAAGCACGACCTCGAGCTGTCGGACCCACGGATCCTGCAGATCGACCTCGCCTACCACGACATCAACCGTCGGCGCGGGCTGTTCTATCTGCTGCAGAAGCGGGGCCTGGCCGCGCGGGTGTGCACCGATCTCGAGACCTTCGAGGCCAAGGGTCGGCCCCCACAGACCACCCGGGCCAAGCTGCGCGGTGACTTCATCCGCGCCGCGCAGGAGCACCGCCGAGACTTCACCGTCGACTGGGTGCACCTCAAGCTCAACGACCAGGCCCAGCGCACCGTCCTGTGCAAGGACCCCTTCGCGTCGACCGACGTGCGGGTGGCCCGCCTCGTCGAGAGCATGTGACGCGGTCGGGGCACCCCTCCACCACCGGCGGTGTCTCGCGGCACAGGCGATCCCGTTACCGTGTCGTGCGGTTACCACTCCCGACCCGAAGGCCTTCTCGCGTGCACGCTCTCCCCGTATCCATCGCAGCCGGTGCTGTGCTCGTCCTCGGCCTGACGGCCTGCGGCGCGTCCACGACCAGCACCGGGGCGACGTCGTCGCCCGGCTCCACCCCGACGGGATCGGCCACCCCCGGGGCCAGCCCCGCTGCTAACGCCAACCACCCACCGCTCAACAAGCCACAGGACGTCGCCACGCTCGACGGCATCACCGTGGCCGGCGACGGCACCGCCAAGACGCCGACGGTCACCATCGCCAAGAAGCCGGTGAGCGTCTCCGCCACCGCGGTGAAGGTCCTCACGCAGGGCACGGGCGAGGTGAGCACGGGGGCGAGCCGCGTCTCGATCATCGAGGCGCTCTTCCAGGGCACGACCGGCAAGCAGCTCGACAGCACCTACGGCAAGCCCGCCCAGTCCTTCGTGCTCAGCAGCGGCAACACCATCCCCGGGCTCAACATCGCCCTCACCGGTGTGAGGGCGGGCTCGCGCATCCTCTTCGCGATCCCCCCGGCCGAGGCCTTCGGCGCCCAGGGCAACACGGCGGCGGGCGTCGGACCCACCGACAACCTCGTCGTCGTGGCGGACATCGTCTCGGTCGGCACGCCCCTGACCGAGGCGAAGGGGGCGCCCGTCGCACCCAAGGCGGGACTCCCCACGGTGGCCTTCGACTCCACCAAGGGCCCGACCATCACCGTGCCCAAGACCGCAGCCTCCACGAGCCTCGTCATCCAGCCCCTCGTGCAGGGCACCGGCGCCACCGTCGCCAAGGGACAGTCGGTGACGGTCCACTACACGGGCGTCACCTACAGCACCGGCGAGGTCTTCGACTCGTCGTGGACCAAGAAGGCGCCCTTCACCTTCACCATCGGTGCCGGCCGGGTCATCCCCGGCTGGGACAAGGGCCTGATCGGCCAGAAGGTCGGCTCGCGCATCCTGCTCGTCATCCCGCCGGCCGACGGTTACGGCGCCAACGCGCAGGGCAGCATCCCCGCGAACTCCACCCTCGTCTTCGCGATCGACATCCTCGACGCCAGCTGACCCCAGCCACCCACACCACCACTCCCAGAAGGAGCCTCCATGGCCATCCCCGCTGACCGCACCAAGCCCGAGCTCGACTTCCCCGGCGACGAAGCCCCCACCGACCTCGTGATCGAGGAGATCATCGAGGGCACCGGCGACGAGGCCGCCGCCGGCCAGACGGTGAGCACCCACTACGTCGGGTGGGCCTTCTCCTCGGGCGAGGAGTTCGACTCGTCGTGGGGCCGCGGCGCCCCCCTCGACTTCCCCGTCGGCGTCGGCCGGGTCATCAAGGGCTGGGACGAGGGCCTGCTCGGGATGAAGGTCGGCGGCCGCCGCAAGCTCACCATCCCGGCCCACCTGGCCTACGGCGACCGCGGTGCCGGTGCCGTCATCAAGCCGGGCGAGACCCTGATCTTCGTCGTCGACCTGGTCGACGTGCGCTGACACCCGGAGACACACCAGCACCACCCCACTCGTTGCTTCGTCGGGTCAGAGCAACGACGCGGCGTGGCGGCCGGCGGCGGCCGCGGCGAGGAAGCTCGCCGGGTCGTCGTCGTAGCCGCGGCCCATGGTGCGCAACGTCACCGGTGACGCCCGCAGCGCCGGCTCGAGGTCGTCGACCTTGACGTCGTGCCGCACCAGGCGGCCGCCGCTCTGCTCCACCAGCGCGTCGGCCTGCGCCGACACCAGCTCACCGATCTGACCGGTCAACCGGGGGACCGGCACGTCGGCCGGCACCAGAGCCACCCGCCCGTAGGCCGTGCGGCTGTGGTGCGACACCCCGCGGTGACGCTCTCGCGGGTCGGCCTGCGAGACACGCAACGACGCCACCGCTCGTCCACCGAGGGTGACTGCGGCATTGACGGCCTCGCCGGCGACGACGCCCGAGAACCCCCAGCGGGTGCCGGTCCCGAGGTTGCCGGGTCCCTGCGCGACGACCACGAGGTCGGCCCCGACCACGAGCCGGGCCGCCAGCAGTGCCGAGTGCACCGTGACCGCCTCGAGGTCGCCCCCATAGGCCTGGCCGACCGTCAGGCAGCACGCGAGGGCGCCCCGCTCGCGGAGCACGGCGACGGTGGTCGAGAAGGCGGCCGGCAGGGCGCCCCCGTCGGTCATGACGTAGGCGACCCTCGTCCCCGGGCGCTCGCGCTCCACACCCACCACGATCGCCGGCAGGGCCGAGTGCAGGTCGGCGACGACCACCGGCATCCCCGCGAGGTCGTCTGCCTCGGCGAGCAGCGCGTGGTGCGGGCTCTCCTGCTCGTCGACACCGAGCACCATGGTCTGCAGGGGGGTGTAGCGGGCCTTGACCACGTGCCCGGGCCGCCCGGAGGGGCCTGCGGGCAGATCGTCGTCGGTGCGGTCGGGGAGCGCGACCACCAGCGCGAGCCCGCCCGTGCCGAGCCCCCGCTCGAGCGCCGTGGTGTTGACCAGCACCGTCTCACCCGTGCGGGGCTCACCGGTGAGCTCGGCATACGCCAGAGCCTGCACGAGCTGCCCGTCGGCCAGGCGCACCCTCAGCTCGAGCGCGCCCGGACGCGCGGCACCGAGCCCTTCGACGACACCCCTGCGCAGCCTGACCACGGTCGCGAGCCTAGCCACCCCCGCCCCGTCGGGTAGCGTCGGTGGGGTGACCGTCAGCACCCACGTCGCCGCGAAGACGGAGCGTCTCCTCAACCTCGTCATCGCGCTCCTGGCGACCCGGATGCCGTTGACGAAGGCGCGCATCCGCGCCGCCGTCCCGCAGTATCAGCAGACCGCGTCGCTCGAGGCCTTCGACCGGATGTTCGAGCGCGACAAGGACGAGCTGCGTGAGCTCGGCATCCCGCTCGAGACCCAGGTCGTCGACGTGCTCTTCGACGACGAGCTCGGCTACCGCATCGACAAGCGCGAGTACGCCCTACCGGAGATCTCCTTCGCGCCCGACGAGGTCGCGGCCCTCGCCCTCGCTGCCCGCGCCTGGCAGCAGGCCAGCCTCGCGGGACCGGCCGCCGCGGCCATGCGCAAGCTGCGGTCGGCCGGGGTCGAGCTCGACGACACCTCGCTCGTGGGTATCGAGCCGATCGTGCGCACGACGGAGGAGGCCTTCGAGCCCCTGCGCCGTGCCGTCGTCGACCGCTGCGCCGTCACCTTCGGCTACCGCAAGGCCGGGGGCACGAGTGCCGTCCGCCGGCTCCAGCCGTGGGGGCTGGCCCAGTGGCACGGGCGGTGGTACGTCAGCGGTCTCGACCTCGACCGCGAGGGCCCGCGGGTCTTCCGCCTCAGCCGGATCGACACCGCGGTCACGCGCAAGGGCCGTCCCCGCGCCTACGACGTGCCGCCCGACCACGACCCCGGTGCCATGGTCGCGTCGACCCAGGAGGCCCGTCCGGCGACCGCGACCGCGCTCCTGCGGGTACGGGCCGGCGCCGGCAACCTGCTGCGACGGCGAGCCCGCACGGCCGTGGACCGCCCGGAGCAGCCGGGCTGGTCGGTGCTCACCGTCGACCACGACGACGTCGACCGGCTCGCCGACGAGGTGGCAGGCTACGGGCCCGACGTCGTCGCCCTCGAGCCGCTCGAGCTGCGTGACGCCGTGGTCCGCCGGCTGACCGGCGCGCGCGACCGGCACGACGACAGGGGGGCCACGCCGTGACCCCGCCCACGAGCCGTCCCTCGCCGTCGGGCGAGTCGGCGACGGCCCGACTGTCCCGACTGCTGACGATGGTCCCGTGGCTGCTGGCGAACCAGGGGGTCGACCTCGGCGTCGCCGCGGCCGAGTTCGGCGTCTCGTCGACCCAGCTGGTCGCCGACCTCGAGCTCCTCTTCCTGTGCGGTCTGCCGGGGGGGATGCCCGACGACCTCATCGAGGCCTCGTGGGAGGACGGGAGGGTGGTGCTCGGGAACGCCGACCACCTGGCCCGGCCGCTGCGGCTCACGGTCGACGAGGCGCTCACCCTCATGGTCGGGCTGCGGGCGTTGGCGACGACACCAGGAATCACCGAGCACGAGTCCGTCGCCCGGGCGCTCGCTCGCCTCGAGGAGGCGACGGGGGCCGTGGGGGAGGCGAGCGCTCGCGTCCAGGTCTCCATCGACGACGGGGCCCGCGAGTCGACGCTCGCCGACGCCCGCCGCGCCGTGTCGGCGCACCGGAGGGTGCACGTGCGCTACCTCGTGCCCGGCCGCGACGAGGTGAGCGAGCGCGACGTCGACCCGATGCGCGTCGTCAGCCTCGACGCGAAGTGGTACCTCGAGGGGTGGTGCCACCTCGCCGACGACGTGCGCCTGTTCCGCCTCGACCGCGTCGAGCACCTCACCGTCCTCGACACCGACGGCACCCCACCACCTCAGGCGCAGCCGCGCGACCTCGCGGCGTCCGTCTTCGTCGCCCACCCCGACGACCTCGAGGTCGTCGTCGAGACCGACCGGTCCGCCGCGTGGATCGCCGACTACTACCCCACCGAGTCGGTGCTCGAGCTGGGGGAGGGGCGCCGCCGCATCACGCTGCGGGTGGGCGATCCCGCCTGGGTGCGGCGCCTGGTCTGGCGTACCGGCGGGCACGTCACCGTCCTCTCCCCATCCAGCCTGCGGGCCTCCGTGGCCGACGGCGCCGACGAGGCGCTCACGGCGTATGCCGTGTCGTCACCGCCCGGCCCCGTGCCGGACACCGACGCGGGTTAGGCTCACGACCTCATGCGAACCCTCGTCTGGATCCTTGTCTGGATCGCCCTCGTCGTCGTGGCCGGTCTCTACCTCTGGCGTGCCGTCAGGGTCGCGTGGGGGCAGACCACCGCGCTGGGGTCCGAGCTCGCCACCGCGTCCGACCGGCTCGCGCAGGTGCAGACCCAGGTCGATCGGCTCGGGGAGGCGAACGACCGTCTCGACGAGCTCGCGGTCTTCGGTGACCCCGTCGTCCTGCGGCGGGAACGCGCGCAGGGGCGTGAGACGTTGAGACGTCAGGGCCGCGACAATCGGCGTCGCGCCCTCCCGACGTGGGCCCGGCACGTAGACTCGTGAGCACCCGACCGAAAGGCCAGCAGGACCATGTTGAAAGACCTCGCCCAGCCCAGTCACCTCCTCATCCTGGCGGTCCTCATCGTCGTGCTCTTCGGGTGGAAGAAGCTCCCCGACGCTGCGCGCAGCGTGGGCCGCTCGATGCGTATCTTCAAGTCCGAGATGGGCGAGATGAAGAACGACGGCAAGGACTCGAAGCCGAGCCCGGCTGCCTCCGAGACGGTCTCCGGTCAGGTGACCCCCGCGGCCACGACGCCCCCCGCCGCCCAGGCCCCGCCGGTGGCGACGCCCGTCGCGACCCCGGCCGACGCTCCGGTCGACGCGGGCGTGACGCCTCAGCCGCACGACACGACCGCGCGCTGAGCGCGCTCCAGGGACAGCGCTGACCCATGGCCAAGGACGGCATCCGTAGGCGCCTGCGCCGTGAGCGCGACCCGGAGGGCCGGATGGCCCTCGGTGACCACCTGCGCGAGCTGCGTCGGCGTTTCCTGATCGCTGCCGTGGCGATCCTCGTCGGCGCCTGCATCGGGTGGTGGAAGTACAACCTGCTCTTCACCGCGATCCAGCAGCCGATCACCGACCTGGTCCACAAGCGCGGGCAGGCCATCGCCTCGCTGAACTTCACCGACATGACCGGCTCGTTCTCGCTCCTGATCACCGTCGGCCTGTTCGCCGGCCTGATCATGGCCTCACCGGTCTGGCTCTACCAGATCTGGGCCTTCGTGGTCCCCGGCCTGAAGCGGCGTGAGAAGGTCACCGCCCTCCTGTTCATCGGTGCTGCCGTACCGCTCTTCCTCGGCGGCTGCGTGCTGGGCTTCTTCATCCTGCCTCGTGCCGCCGAAGCACTGCTGTCGTTCACTCCCGACTCGGCGTCCAACATCCTCCCGGCGAACGAGTACCTCGACTTCGTCCTGCGCTTCATCCTCGCCTTCGGGCTGGCCTTCCTGCTGCCGGTCTTCCTCGTCGGTCTCAACGCCGTCGGCATCCTGCCCGCGCGGATCCTGATCAGGGCCTGGCGCCCTGCGGTCTTCCTGATCTTCCTGTTCGCCGCCGTGATGACCCCCACCCCCGACGCGTGGACGATGCTCGCCCTCGCGGCTCCGATGATCGCGCTCTTCTACCTCGCGATCGGCATCTGCTTCCTGCTCGACCGCCGCAGGGCGCGGCGCAGCCCGCAGTCCGAGTGGGTCGACGTGCCCGACGACCAGGCATCGACGCTCTAAGTCACGGGGGCTGACCGGGGTGACCCTCACCGTCGGGCTGCTCGTCAACCCGGTCGCCGGCAGGGGCCGTGGCGCCTCCTACGGTGAGCGGGCCCGGCGGCAGCTGCTGGCCGACGGGCACGTCGTGGTGGAGCTGAGCGCTCCCGACGCGGCCACCGCGCGGGCGCGGACCGTGGCGGCCCTCTCGGCCGGCGAGATCGACGTGCTGGTCGTCGTCGGGGGAGACGGGATGGCCCATCTCGGCGTCGACCTGCTCGCGGGCACCGACGTGCCCCTCGCGATCGTGGCCGCCGGCACGGGTAACGACAACGCGCGCGAGCTCGGGCTGCCGGTGCGAGAACCCGAGGCCGCTGCGGCCCTGGTGGCCACGGGCTGGCGGCGCCAGGTCGACCTGGGTCGGGCGAGGACCACGGCAGGTGATGAGACCCACCACTTCCTCGGGGTGCTCGGCGGAGGGTTCGACTCGGTGGTGACCCAGCGGGCGCAGACGCTGCGGTGGCCGTCCGGACCACGTCGCTACGACCTCGCGGTCCTCCTCGAGCTGCCACGCTTCCGCGCCATCCCCTACGTCGTGACGGTGGACGGGCACCGCATCGAGACCGAGGCGATGCTGGTGGCCGTCGGCAACGGCCCGTCGTTCGGCGGCGGGATGCACATCTGCCCGGACGCCCGCTACGACGACGGGCTGCTCGACGTCTGCCTCGTGCACGCAGTGTCGATCCCGCGCTTCCTGCGCATCTACCCGTCGGTCTTCCGCGGCACGCACACCCACCACCCGGAGGTGGAGGTGCTGCGCGGGCGCTCCATCCGACTCGAGGCGGCCGGGGTCGTCAGCCAGGCCGACGGGGAGGCCTTCCTGCCGCTGCCGATCGACGTGGATGTCGCTCCCTCGGGCCTCACCCTCCTGACCCCGTGACCACAGGTCGACGGACTGACCGACCAACCGTGAAGAATGGCTGAGAACCTCGTGTGCTCTAGCCATACCGGTTCGCATCGGGCGTGATCCCGTCTGACGGGTCTGCCGCCACACACCAGGGTCGGCCCGTCCACGATCGAAGTACGCCCGATGCATGCACGGCGGCTCCTGGCCCCGTTCCCTGGCCGTCTCGCTCACGGCCCTGGTCGGAGGTCTGACCCCGGCGCGGTCGAGGCCCGGGCCGCGGTTGCTCACGACGACGCCTGGCCTGCGGATCCCTGCGGGAGCGCAGGCGCAGGTGCACCTCCGGGTCCAGATCTCGCCCTCGCTCCCACAAATGGTCACGACCATCGTCGACGACCGGGTCGTGGTGCGGTCGTCCGATGGTGTCGACAACCGGCAGCCCGCACGGGACGGCGATCGCTCCGGCCCACGGTGTCACGGTGACCCGGTCCAGCGCACCGCCGGGTTCTCCACCCCCTGACCCTTCTACCTCGGACGACGCAGGTCGAAGCGGTTGTCGGCCGTGATGCCGTAGTAGGCGCTCGGTCCGCCTGCGCGCATGACGGGCTCGGCAAGGGCCGTGTCGTAGACGCCGTCGACGAGGAACTGCTCGTCGATGTGCACCCCCACCACCTCGCCCACGGTGAGCCAGGCCCCGGCCGAGGCGCCGTCCGTGCCGGTGAGCTCGATGACCTGCGTCACGCGGCACTCGAAGCTGACGGGCGCAGCCGCCACCCGCGGGGCAGCGATCTCGACGCAGTCGGCGGCCCCGAGGCCCGCCACCTCGAACTCGTCGACGTCGTGCGTCGTCGACGTCGCGTTCATCTGCTCCGCCAGCCCGCGGGTGACGAGGTTCCACGAGAACTCTCGCGACTGCTCGAGGTTCGCGACCGTGTGCTTGTGGCCGACGCTCGAGAAGCCCACCAGCGGCGGTGTGTAGTTGAAGGCGTTGAAGAAGCTGTAGGGAGCGAGGTTGCGCACCCCCTGCGGCGAGAGGGTCCCGATCCAGCCGATCGGGCGCGGCCCCACGATCGCGTTGAAGGGGTCGTGGGGCAGTCGGTGGCCCTCGGAGGGCCGGTAGAAGTGCTCGCTCATGGTGCTAGGCAACCAGACGCCGGCGCCCACGTCAGCGCGGGTGCAGGACACGCCGACCGCTGACGTAGATTGACCGCATGTCCGCAGCGGAACGGTATGCCGCCGCCCAGGCCCGAGCGCAGCACGCGGGCAGCGAGCTGGCACGTTTCACGGCCGGGCTCGACTTCCCCCTCGACGACTTCCAGCAGACGGCGGCGCGGTCCCTCGAGGCCGGCCGGGGGGTGCTGGTCGCGGCTCCCACCGGTGCCGGGAAGACGATCGTGGGCGAGTTCGCCGTCCACCTGGCTCTGGCTCAGGGGCTCAAGGCCTTCTACACGACGCCGATCAAGGCGCTGTCGAACCAGAAGTACGCGGACCTCGCCCGCACCTACGGCGCCGACAACGTGGGCCTGCTGACCGGCGACTCGTCGGTCAACGGGGAGGCCCCGATCGTCGTCATGACGACCGAGGTCCTGCGCAACATGATGTACTCCGGCTCGTCGACCCTGCAGGGTCTCGGCTACGTCGTGATGGACGAGGTGCACTATCTCGCCGACCGCTTCCGGGGGGCAGTGTGGGAGGAGGTCATCATCCACCTTCCGCCCGACGTGCTGGTCGTCTCCCTGTCGGCCACCGTCTCCAACGCGGAGGAGTTCGGCGCCTGGCTCAGCGAGGTGCGCGGGGACGTCGACATCGTGGTCTCGGAGCACCGGCCGGTGCCGCTGTGGCAGCACATGATGGTCGGGCAGACGATGTTCGACCTCTTCGTCGAGGAGATCGGTCCGCAGCGCGCCGGCGACCGCGACGACGCGTCAAGTGCTGGCAACTCCCTCCCGCCCGGCATGGTGCCGGTCACCGTCAACCCCGACCTCGTGCACGCCATCCGCGGCACCGAGGGGCGTGGTGCGTGGGACTCGCACTGGGTCGGCAGCCGCGGTGGCCGGCAGAAGGGCCGCAGCAACCAGGGCAGCCCGGGAGGTCAGGGCGGGCAGGGAGCCCAG
>NZ_JBKJPP010000023.1:0-3174 GCF_046595215.1 Lapillicoccus sp.
GACGCATCTACTCTTTCGGCGGTGAGTTCATCGCCTCCAATGTCACCGGAACCGTGACGTCCTCGCAGTTCTTTGACCTCGACACCCGGTCGTGGTCGCGACTAGAGACCACCAAGAAGAAGACGCCCCTAGACGCGGCAGGCGCGGACAACAAGCACGGGACGTACGGCGTTGTCATCACCGAACACGGCCAGGACAAGATCCTCTCCCCGGGGGGCGCGTCCACCGCGTGGTTCGACCCGATGAGCAAGGTGCACGTCTTCACCCCATAGCCCACGCCGGCCCGAGCCCGGCGCGATATGAGTGTCCGCCGTGGACGGCCCACCCGCCGCCCTCACCGCCAGACAATGACAGACATTCATCCGACAGACGGGCGGTAACGTCCCACTTTCGTCATGGGATGTATGCCGGGATTTCATCCGCCCGCGGGCCATCCCCCGATGGCATCTCATCGTCATGATCCGGGTCGAACGCGTCCGGCGCGTCCGCCGCCTCGGCACTGGCGCAGCGCCCTCAGGCCCGGCGTTGCGGGGTCACATCGGCGCGGCGCGAAGCCCGGGCAGTAGTGACGGGATGAACGGCGCGAGCGCCGCGACGAGGAGCAGGAGTACGCCGACCGACCGCGAGAACGCGGGCCCGTATCGCCAGACCTTCTCGATGAAGATCACCCCGGCGAGCGACACCATCGCCGGGACGTTCATCGCGCCGACGGCGACCAGGACGATCATGAGTCCCCAGCAGCAACCCATGCAGTACAACCCGTGATGGATCCCGACGCGAAGATCGCGTCCGGAGCCCTTGTAACTCGCGTAGTGGAAGAGCGCCCCCACCGGCGTCCGGCAGTGGCTCAGGCACGCACCCTTCAACGGGGTCAGCTGGTAGACACCGGCCACCGCGAAGATGGCCGCACCGACCCATCGGGCGGCGTCGGGCACGCCCTCGGCGAGCTGACCGGCCGCCGTAAGCACGGCATACACGACAACACCGAACGCCGCCCACGCGAGAAGGTAGCCTGCGAGAAAAGACGCGATGCCGGCTACCCTTTCGCGCGTCGTCGGCCGTGCCGCCACCGAGCGAACCCAGACGATCGCCATCGGGGCTACCGAGGGGAACATCATCGCGGCCATCATCACGAGCCAGACCGACAGGAACGCAGTCAGCGAGAGCCCCATCGTGCCGCGGCCAGCGCCCATCGGAGCCGCCCAAGTGATTGTGACAACCCACCCGAGCGCCGCGATCAGACACAAACTGATCCACCAGGCTAGGAACTGCCTCAGGGGCACCTCGAGCGGGCCGGCCTCAGCCCTCATATGCGAAGGCGGTGATGAAGCTGTTGGTCCCCGAGAACTCCGTGTCCCAATGGTCGCTGTAGCGGACTGCGCCAGCTCTGGCCTGGGTCACCGGCTGCGTCACGACACCTAGCAGAGAATTGGTGATGACGGGCGGATGCGACCCGTCCATACCGACCATCTCCTCAGACTCCATGGACAGCAGATCACCGACCCTGGCCTTAAGCGAGCCGCCGCTGCGGCTGAACGAGATCGACGCGGGTGCGACTCCCACGACTTCGCCGATCAGGGGGGCGACGGCGGCTAAATGACCGCCGGCGCCGCCGGAGAAGACCGCCCCCAACGCCTCCGACTGCTCTGGCGTCGCGCGATCATCGAGATAGAGGGCGACCTTCCAGTTGCCGTCGGTCATCTGCTTGGGCGTGTGCACGGCCATCACCGCGTTAAGGCCGGAGACGTCCACACCGTCTTTCTGACCCTCCGTCACATGCCAAGCGAGCAGCAGATCGCACGCCTCCTGCGTCGCCGGCCCTAGCCAAATACAGGGACAACTCACGTCGCAACTACACGCCTCGAAGTAGTCGCCCTTGACCGAAAAACCCATCGTGTCGCCCTTCCGTGCGGGGTGCCCTGCTGCTGGTGATCCTAAACTGGAGCCGTCAGGGCTGTCTATGTCCCGAACTGAGTCGTCCCGAGCGGCCCCACAGGGGGGTTCCGTTCAAGCGTTTCCCTCCAGGTGCGCCCGTGGGCCTGCAACCGTGGGCCTGCAACTTGGGGCGAGGCCGCGTGGTGGGCTTGCTCGCGTTTGACGCGCAGCGCGGTAAGCCTCTCGGGTCCCGATGCCTACCAATCGGGGGTATTGGCAGAGCCGAGCCGAGCTTGGGACCGGCGGCTAGATGGCCCAGTCAAGAGCCAGAGACCCGCCGCTTGCAGAGTGCTAGCATCATGGCAGCATGACTACCCTCTACATCCGCGATGTCTCTGACGAGGTTGCCGAGACGCTCAAGAAGCGCGCCGCAACCGAGGGCAAGTCGCTCTCCGCCTTTGTCGGAGGCGAACTGTCCAGGATCGCCGCTCGCCCGACGAACGCCGAGATCGTCGCCAGGCTCAAGGCTCGTGACCGGTCGAGTGGGCCGACCTCGGACGAGATCGTCGCCGAGGTGCGAGCCGGTCGCCAGTGATCGTGGTCGACGCCTCGGCAATGGTCGAGGCGCTCATCGGACGCGACCCTGAGAACGAGTTGCTGGACGGCCTGGCCGAAGCCGTGGCCGCCCCCCACCTGCTCGACGTCGAGGTGCTCTCCGCCCTGCGTGGGCTCCTGCTCGGCGGCAAACTCGAGCCGGGCACGGCCGAGGAGGCCCGCCACGACCACTTCGCCCTGTCTATCACCCGCCATGAGATCCATCCGCTGGCGGATCGCATCTGGCTCCTGCGCCACCAGTACACCAGCCACGACGCCTGCTACCTCGCGCTGGCCGAAGCGCTCGACGCGCCGCTCTTCACCTGCGACGCCAAGCTGGCTGGTGCTGGCCATGAGGCACAGGTTCGGGTCTTCCCAAGAACACACTGACCTGCCACGAGGGGCACCAATCTGCCTCTGCGTCTTTCCGGCTCCCGTTACCTTCTTGGAGCCCTCACCTTGGAGGTGCAGGCCAACGGCCCCGGCATGACTCACGGCTCCTGTTCGGATGATCTCAGAGGTGCTGTCACCGGGGTCGCCGGACGTTTGTGACCGCTGATAGGGACATGGCCCGAGTGTGGATGCCGACTCGTAACGTGGCTGCCGGCGCTTCGTCCAGGGCTGGCCTGCTCACGACGTAGAAGGGAATGCCGAGTTGTCTAAGACCAAGTCCAAGGCGCTCCAAAACGAGGCTGGGTTCGAGGT
>NZ_JBKJPP010000011.1:0-4522 GCF_046595215.1 Lapillicoccus sp.
CCCAGACCCGAACATCGGCGACCGGATGAGCTCGGTCGGCGTAACGTGGAACTGGTACTCGGGCGGCTGGGACGCTGCCGTGGCCGGGACACCGGGCGCCAACGTCCAGTACCACCACCAGCCGTTCAACGACGTCGCCAACTACGCCCCCGGCACCCCCGGCAGGACGCACCTGAAGGACGAGACGGCGTTCGTCGCCGCAGCAAGGAACGCCACCCTGCCGCAGGTCCCTTTGTCAAACCCTACGGGGACGAGAACGAGCACCCCGACGACGCGAGCGAGGCCCACGGCAGCGACCACCTCGTGCGCCTGCTCAGGCCCATCACCTCGGGTCCACACGTCTCCCCGCCGAGGACCGACGCCTGGGGTCCCGGGACCCGCGTCCCGGCACTGGTCCTCTCGGCAGGCAAGCAGAGGTCCGGCGTCGACAGCACCACCTACGACCGCTGACCGGTCTGGCCGAGGCTGAGTTCCGCGCGCCAGCAAACCGGGACTGGATGCACAGGAGCGTCGCGCGCGCCGTCGCTGCGGTGACCCTGTGCCGCAGCGGCGCATCACGGCATACCGGAACTCCCGACGCGGACCTGACGCGTCAGCCCGCCTCGAACCACCGTGTGGTCAGTCGAGCAGCGGACCGTTCGAGGTGGAGACGGACGAGGCCGCAGGGAACCTGGTCGAACATGAACCGTCCCGTCGCGTCCGCCTCCGTGGTGAAGGAAGCGGTGGCGGTCTCCAGGGTGACCCTGAGCCCGGCCAGACCGGCCGGATCGAGCACTGCACCGAGCAGCCCACAGAAGGCAACTCGGGACGTCACCTCGACGTCGATCGCGACCTCACCGAACTCGAAGAAGTGCAAGTGGCTGGTCGGTGCCGACGCCCGGACGGCGAACTCGGGCTCGTCGAGCACCACCTTGTCCATGAGCTCCCCGTAGGGGTCACGGAAGGTGAACGCGGCATACCCCATCTGGATGACGTCCATGGGGACCGGGTCGATGACGTCGACGATCGCGCCGAGCCGTTCCAGCATCTCCACGTCGGACGGATGGATGTCGCTGTGCTCAACCATCAGCTCATCCCTCCTCTGTTGGCCTCGAAGGCGTAGTCGGACTCTCCGGCCAGGACCCGAAGACGCTGAACGCACCGCATCCGGGTGGGGCCGATCGAGCCCACTGGCATGTCGAAGGCAGCCGCCACCTCATGGTATCCCGGCCGATCATGGGACATCAGGACCCTCAGCAGTTGCTGGCAGCGCTCCGAGAGCTGGGCGAAACACGCCCACAGGTGTGCGTCCCGCTCGCTCTCGAGCAGGGCGGCGTCGAGGGCGGCAGCCTGCGGGTCGACCACGCCGACTCCCAGGTCATCACCTCTGACGAGGACGTCGCGGCCACTGCGGCGCAACACCGCCAGGGCCTCGCGCCGCGCCGTGGTGGCGAGCCAGCCGGGGAGTGCGAGCGGCTGCTGGATGCTCTCAAGATGGTCCAGCAATCGCAGCCACGTGTTCTGGACGACGTCGGCTGCGTCATCCTGAGAGAGTCGGTGCGCCCTGGCCACCGACCAGAGCAGGCTGGTGAACCGGTCGACGATGGCGTTCCACGCCTCTTGGTCTCCGGCGGCCGCCGCTACGACCAGATCAGGGAGGCTGCCTCTGTCGGTCATGTCTGGCCCCTTCCGCCCCCACAGTGTATGACTCACATGGCGCAGAGCGCAGTCGATTGGAGCCTGATACACGATGGGCCAACTCGTGAGACCGTTGTTCCGCCAGACCCTTATCCCGAGAGGAGCCCGCGTGGTGACCTACCAGTTCACCTGCGACGAGGACGGTCCCACCGAGGTCAGCCTTCGCATGGGGACTGCCCCTGACTCGATTCCCTGCCCGAGGTGTGGGGAAGGCGCCCGGCGGGTGTTCTCCAGCCCGATGGTCTCCCATGTCAGCCAGCCAGCCATGCGCCTCATCGACTCGACGAAGGCCACCAGCGATCGCCCCCAGGTGGTCACCTCCATCCCCTCTGGGGGAGGTCGACGGAAACGGCCGCCGGGGCCTTCGAATCCGGCACTCCAGAAACTGCCTCGACCGTGATTCACGGCAGGCGACCGGGCCCTCCGGCGCTCCCGGGGCTACCAGGGGTATGGCGCCCACCGGGTGTGCTCGGCCCAGCGAGACATCGGTACGTCCATGCCGCCGGTGACCTGCGTTGGCCCGTCGGACGACGGTCGGATGTCGATGTCGAAGATCGCGCGCGGCAGGTAGACCGTCGAGCACGCGTTCGGGATGTCGACGACACCGGACAGTCGTCCCTCGATGGGGGCAGAGCCGAGGATCATGTATGCCTGGATTGCGCTGTAGCCGAACTTGACGAGGTAGTCGATGGCGTGGAGACAGGCTCGCTGGTAAGCCAGGAACGGGTCGAGGTAGCGCTGCTCACCGTCCAGGGTCACCGACGTCCCGGAGAACGCCAGCCATTCGCTGTAGAGCGGATCGGTGATACCAGGCATGAAGATGGCGTTCTCGGTGACGCCGTAGGTGTCCATGCCACCCTTGATGAGGTCGACGCCGAGCACCATGTAGCCGCCCATCTCGATGGCGCCACAGAAGGTGATCTCGCCGTCACCCTGTGAGAAGTGCAGGTCGCCGAAGGACAGGTTCGCTCCGTCCACGAACACCGGGTAGAAGACCCGCGTCCCCTTGGTGAAGTTTTTGATGTCCTGGTTGCCGCCGTTCTCCCGGGGTGGCGCCGTGCGCGCGCCTTCGGCGGCGGCCCGCTCGAAGGCCTCACCCGACAGGGATCCGAGGATCGCACTGTCGGGGTTCGGAGGAAGCGCCAGGGGCGGCACGCGGCCCGGGTCGGTCGCGATGAGGTCCGTCTCTCGCTTGGTCCACTTCGCGAGGAGCTCCGCAGACGGAGCCGTGCCCATGAGGCCGGGGTGGACGATGCCGGTGTAGGAGACGCCCGGGATGTGGCGGGAGGTCGCGACTCCTCCCCGGAAGTCCCAGATGACCTTGTAGGCGTCAGGGAACTGGTCGACGAGGAACCCGCCACCGTTCTCCTTGGGGAACACCCCCGTATAGCCCCAACCCTGACCCGAGATGCCGTTCGGGTCCTCTTCGTCGCACGGCCCGATGTCGAGGATGTCGACGACGAGCAGGTCCCCGGGCTTGGCCCCCTCCACGCGGAAGGGACCACTGAGGACGTGCACGCCTGCCAGCGGCGCATCACGCACATCATCTGCCGAGTCGTTGTTGCGGATCGCCCCGTCGAACCACTCCCGGCAGTCCGCGCGGAACGTGTCACCGGGCTTGACCGTCACGTTCGCGGGAACATCGGGGTGCCACCGATTGTGTCCGACGTACTGCTGATCCGTGAAGGACTTCTTGTTGTCGAGCGGGAAGAGATTCTTTGGCATGTCCAATCCTCAATGCTGGGTCGAATCCTCAGTGCTGGGTCGAAACCGTGGGCGGCCGGACGGGTGTTCCCGCAGCGGAGACCGTCGTTGGCCGGTGCATCCCGAAGAAGAGCGCGCCGAACACCACGATGGCGAACACTCCCAGGATGATCGCGAACGTGTTCGCAGGGATGAAGGTGAGGTGCCCCGTCAGCAGCAGGAACGCCGGAAGTGCTCCCGTCACCCAGCCCTCGATCGCTGCCACGGCCCCCGTGTACCTGCCCAGCCCGTCACGTCGGCGAGCAAGGAGGAGGAAGAACAGGAGCCAGAGGAAGCTCCAGTAGAGCCAGATCACGCCGAAGACGGGATCCCCCGCCTGGAAGCTGATGACGGAGTAGACCACCGCCGCCACCGCCACGAAGAGCGAGAACATGCCCAGCCCCGATCCGTCCAGATCGGCCAGGAGGTTCCAGCCCACGTAGAGATACGTGAAGCCGAAGAGATACAGCCCGGACGCAGCGAGGATCTTCGTGGCGTCGCCGTCCGCGTTGATGATGAGGTACGTC
Source organism: Lapillicoccus sp. (assembly GCF_046595215.1). Classification (NCBI taxonomy): domain Bacteria; kingdom Bacillati; phylum Actinomycetota; class Actinomycetes; order Micrococcales; family Intrasporangiaceae; genus Lapillicoccus; species Lapillicoccus sp. The sequence goes on from NZ_JBKJPP010000011.1 coordinate 3,948, forward strand.
GGGGTCACGACCTGCAGAAAACCGACGAACACGTTCAGAGGGGCCGCCGACTTTCCGTCGATCCAGCCGAGCAACATTGCCCCGTTCAGGAACAGGATCGCCCCCACGTACAACAGCCCGACTGCGCCCATCTGGCGCCGCCCTTCTGGTCACGCCGAGGCCGACTGGCTAGCATCGCGGACTCGACTCATCCGAACCATCATCCCCTGCGCTCAAAAGGAAGGCTCCTCCTCTCTCTTACGGCTGTCAAGAAATTCGCCGGACTCCGCCCGCGTCCTTCTACTCACGTGGCACGCCCGGGCCTCGACAGTTCGACTCATCGCTCAGTCAGTCGATTGAGGGATCTGTTGCCTGGGTCCGTTCGTGTGAGAGGACGTGTTCGATGGGTCCGCGGGTGATCATGATCAGGGCGAGGGCGGGGTGGGAGTGGAAGCCGTAGGCCCGGTCGATAACCAGCCTGACTCGCCGATTCAGTCGCCACTGTGGCGACGCCGCCGACCCACCTGATCGACGTCGCCTCCAAACGGCTGCAGCCGCTGACCCTGCGAGCCCGGGACCGGATGAACACCGCCAGC
>NZ_JBKJPP010000183.1:0-12761 GCF_046595215.1 Lapillicoccus sp.
GCCAGCGCCAGCTGGGCGTGGGTCGCGTGGTGCTCGGCGGCGATCTCGTCCAGGATGCCACCGGGCTTCGCGAGGTCCCCTGCAGCGACGGGGAACCACGGCATGAAGCCGATGCCCTCGGTCTCGCAGTACTCCAGGACCGCCTCGGACTGGCGGTTGCCGAGATTGTAGAGGTTCTGCACCGAGACCACGTCGACGACCTTGCGGGCCTGCTCGATCTCCGCGACGGTCACCTCCGAGATGCCGATGTGCTTGATCTTGCCGGCGTCCTGCAGCTCCTTGAGCGCGCCCAGCGAGTCCTCGACCGGGACCTGGCTGTCGAAGCGGTGCAGCTGGTAGAGGCCGATCTGCTCGACCCCGAGGCGTCGCAGGCTCATCTCGACGCACTGCCTCAGGTACTCCGGCCGACCGACCTGCTCCCACACGTCGGGGCCGCTGCGGGTCAGCCCGCCCTTGGTGGCGATCAGGACGCCGTCGTACGGGTGCAGCGCCTCACGGATGAGGTCCTCGGACAGGTAGGGGCCGTAGCTGTCGGCGGTGTCGATGAGGTCGACGCCGAGCTCGACGGCGCGGCGCAGCACGGCGATCGCGGTGTCGTGGTCGGCCGGCGGGCCCCAGACGCCCTTGCCGACGATGCGCATCGCGCCGTAGCCGAGCCGGGTGACGGGCAGGTCGCCGCCGAGGGAGAAGCTGCCGCTCGCGGAGACGTTCGTGGTGCTGGTGGTCAAGGGTCCTCCAGGGTCATGGCGGTACGGGTGGACGTGGTTCGGCAACCCACGCTGGCCCTCAGCCCTTCCCCTCTCGCCGGCTGCCCACCGGTGCGACCGACCACGTCACAGGTCGGTGGCCCGCCGGGCCGAGGCGTCAGCAGGCGGACGCGGGGTAGGGGTGAGGCGGATCACACCGACCCGGAGGTGCCGCATGACGCAAGGCCTGTCCACCGACGACATCGCCGGACGCCCGAGAGCTGACGAGTCCACGTCCCAGTCCGAGCCCGACCCCGTGGCCACGCCCGACGCCGCCACGCAGCAGGCCGGCGTCGAGCTGCCGCTGCTGGACGAAGGGGAGGCCGATGCCTTCCTGGGCCGTTGGCGCGAGGTCCAGTCGCGGTTCGTGGACGACCCCCAGGCGGCGGTCCGGGACGGCGACGGCCTCGTCGCCGAGCTGATGCAGGCCCTGGCCCGACGCTTCTCCGAGCGCAAGGGCGACCTGGAGGAGCAGTGGAACAAGGGCGGGCAGCCCGACACCGAGGACCTGCGGCTCGCGCTGCAGCAGTACCGCTCGTTCTTCCAGCGCCTGCTCGCCACCTGACCCCTCGACCCCTCCCGGAGGAACCTCATGAAAAGCACGATCCTGCTGGTGGTCCTCGTCCTGCTCGTCCTGGCTGCGGTGGCGTTCTTCGTGCTGCAGTCCCGCAAGCGCAAGGCGCTGCAGGAGCGGTTCGGTCCGGAGTACGACCGGACGGTGCAGGACAGCGACGGCAAGCGGGACGCCGAGCGGGAGCTGCGGGAGCGGGCCGACCGCCGCGACACCCTGGACATCCAGCCGCTCGCCCCGGCAGACCGCGACCGCTACGCCGAGCAGTGGCGTGGCACCCAGGAGCGCTTCGTCGACGCGCCGGACGCGGCCGTCACGGAGGCAGACCGGCTCGTGGCGCGCGTGATGGAGCACCGCGGCTACCCGGTCGGCGACTTCGACCAGATGGCACGTGACGTCTCGGTGGACCACGCGCAGGTCGTCCAGGAGTACCGCGCGGCGCACGAGATCTCCCAGCGCAACGACCGGGAGCAGGCCTCGACCGAGGAGCTGCGGCAGGCGATGGTCCACTACCGCGCGCTGTTCTCCGAACTGCTCCAGGACAGCCCTGACGGGTCGAGCGACGGCCGGCGGGAGACCCGACGCTGACCCCTCCCGCCCGCACGTCCCGCTGCCTTGCCGACGGTCAGAGGGGCCTGGCTCGTCGGTCCGTGTGCATGGCCCCGGGCAGTCTCAGAGCACGTACGGGATGGTCTGCGGCCCCTCGGGCAGCACGCACACGCGCGCATCGGGGCCGGCCTCGGCCAGCGCCTCACCCACCGCCTCGGCCAGGTCGGGCACCGGCTCGAGGTGCGCCGCCCGCAGGTCCTCGTCGGACAGGTACGTCGAGTGGACGCCGACGCGGGCCTTGATCTGGATCTTGGCCTGCACCTGCACCTGCCACTGGTCGGGCACCGTCCGCTCGCGCGCGGAGATCTCGTCGAACAGGGCCTGGGGCGAGGCCGCCGAGGCCAGGACCTCGCGGTAGGAGCCGTGGTCGGGGAAGCCGTCCCGGCACTCCGCGGCGCACAGGATCAGCCCGCCGGGACGCACCACCGTGGCCGCCGCCGACATGCCCTTGACGGCCTGGTAGAGGTTCTGGTCGAGCGGGAAGCCGGCGTTCGTCGTGAGCACCACGGCGAACTCACCGGGCACAGGCGCCATGGCCAGGTCGCGGGAGCGCTCCCGGGCCAGCTCGTGCATCGCCAGCAGGTCGCCGCCGAACGCCGCGACGATGCCCTGCTCGCGGTTCAGGACGACGTCCAGGGAGAAGTCCGCGCCCGTCGACATGGCGGCGGCCCGGATGTCGTCGTGCACCGGGTTCCCGACACACACCCCCCATCGGGCGTCAGGGTGGCCGATGCGGCGGGCGTCGTGCAGGACCAGCACGGTCTCCAACCCGGCGAGACCCGGCGTGATCATCTTCGGCCCGCCGGAGAAGCCCGCGAAGAAGTGCGGCTCGACGAAGCCGGTGGTGATGCGGACGTCGGCCTGCACCCACTCGCTGCACAGCCACACCGGCACGCCGTCGCCGAAGGTGCCCATCCAGGTGAGCGTGGCGTCGTCGCGGGCGTCGTGGTTGACGACGCGCACGGTGTCGACCAGCTCGTCACCGAGCATGGCCCGCAGCTCGGCGTCGGTGTTGCCCCGGTGCGTGCCGGTCGCGACCAGCACCACGACGTCCTCGAGCCGCACCACCCCCTCGAGCTCGGCCAGGACCGCACGGACCATGGCCTCGCGCGGTTGCGGCCGGGTCGCGTCGCACACCGAGATCGCCACCGTCTGGCCGGCCCGGACCCGATCGCGCAGCGGGGGCCCGGCGACCGGTGAGCGCAGCGCCTGCAGCAGCACCGCTGACGGGTCGGCGACGGTGGGCTCCCAGCGGGGCTCGACCACGGTCGTCCGCGACGCCGGCAGCTCTACCGTCAGACCCTCGGTGCCGTAGGCCAGGTGCACGGTGCGGGTCATCGGTGGTCCTTCGCTCGTGAGGCTGCGACCGTAGGCCACGCTCGCGCACGCCGCGGACCGGCTGTGGCGACAGAGGGTCCGGCGCACCTGCAGGGCGGCGGCGGCGGTGCGTGGTTCCGTAGTGTGGGAAGTGCCGGCGGCCGGGCACCCGGGTCCCGGACGACGAGGCCGTACGCCTGCTGATCGGGGAGAGCACGACGTGGACAAGCAGCAGGAGTACGTGCTCCGCACCCTGGAGGAGCGCGACATCCGATTCGTGCGGCTGTGGTTCACCGACGTGCTCGGCACGCTCAAGTCGGTCGCCATCGCCCCTGCGGAGCTCGAGGGCGCGTTCAGCGAGGGCATCGGCTTCGACGGCTCGGCCATCGAGGGCTTCGCCCGGGTCTTCGAGGCCGACATGCTGGCCAGGCCCGACCCGTCGACCTTCCAGATCCTGCCGTGGCGCGGGGACAGCCCCGGCACCGCGCGAATGTTCTGCGACCTACTGCTCCCGGACGGGTCGCCGAGCTTCGCCGACCCCCGCCACGTCCTGCAACGCGCCCTCACCAAGGCGAGCGACATGGGCTTCACCTTCTACACCCACCCGGAGATCGAGTTCTTCCTCCTCAAGAAGGAGTGGAGGGCGGGGCGGCGGCCCGTCCCCGTCGACGATGCCGGCTACTTCGACCACGTCCCCCACGGCACCGGGCAGGACTTCCGGCGGGCCGCGATCACCATGCTCGAGAGCATGGGCATCTCCGTCGAGTTCAGCCACCACGAGGGGGCGCCCGGGCAGAACGAGATCGACCTGCGCTATGCCGACGCGCTCTCGACCGCCGACAACATCATGACCTTCCGCACGGTGGTCAAGGAGGTCGCGCTCGAGCAGGGGATCTACGCGACCTTCATGCCCAAGCCCTTCTCGGACCACGCCGGCTCCGGCATGCACACGCACCTCAGCCTCTTCGAGGGTGACGCCAACGCGTTCCACGAGGCGGGCGCCCCCTACCAGCTCAGCCGGACCGGGCGGCAGTTCATCGCGGGACTGCTGCGCCACGGCGCCGAGATCACTGCGGTGACCAACCAGTGGGTCAACTCCTACAAGCGGCTCTGGGGTGGCGGCGAGGCTCCCGAGCAGCTCACGTGGGGACACAACAACCGGTCCGCGATGGTGCGCATCCCGATGTACAAGCCGAGCAAGGGGCAGTCGACGCGCGTCGAGGTCCGCTCGCTCGACCCGGCCTGCAACCCCTACCTCGCCTTCGCCGTCCTGCTGAGGGCGGGCCTCAAGGGCATCGAGGACGGTTACGAGCTCCCCCCGGAGACCGAGGACGACGTCTGGAACCTCACCACGGCCGAGCGCCTCGCCATGGGGATCGACCCGCTGCCCTCGTCCCTGGGCCGGGCTCTTGAGACGATGGAGCAGAGCGAGCTCGTGGCCGAGACCCTGGGCGAGCACGTCTTCGACTTCTTCCTGCGCAACAAGCGGGCCGAGTGGGAGGAATACCGCAGCCAGGTGACGCAGTTCGAGCTCGACCGATACCTGCCGCGCCTCTAGTGCACCGGGCCGGCTCGCTCGAGGGACAGCTTGCCCGGCTCGGGTTCGCCGAGCCGGACCGGGCTGCCCGGCTGCTCGGCGACCAGGCGCTGGCCGGCTTCGTCGACCCGTTCGACGATGTCTTCCACGACGGCCTGCCGGATGCGCTGAGCCGAGCGGCGGATCCCGACCTCGCCCTCCTGGGTCTGGTCCGGGTCGTGGAGTCGCTGTCCTCCAGCGCCGGGGACCGGATCGACGGGAACGCCGACGCGGGTGAGCTCCTCGCGGCCCTGCGACGGACGGGCTCGGCCCGGGACCGGCTCGTCGCCGTCCTCGGGGGCTCACGGGCCCTGGTCGACCATCTCGTCGCCCACCCGGGCCACTGGCGGTGCGTCGCGGAGGCGACGGCGCCCACCGGCGAGGGTCTGCGGACCGGCCTCGTGGCGGCGGTGGGCCGCGAGCAACGCGGCAGTCACACGGCATACGACGCGCTGCGCATCGCCTATCGCCGCGAGCTGCTCGCCATCGCCGCGATCGACCTCACCTCCGCGGACCCGGTCAGCCACCTGCCGGCGGCTGCGGAGCAGCTGGCCTGGCTCGCCGAGGCCTCCCTCGAGGCCGCGCTGGCCATCGCCCGCGAGGAGTTCGGGCCGGGCCACGAGGACTGCCGCCTCGCGGTGATCGGCATGGGCAAGACCGGCGGCGGGGAGCTCAACTACGTCTCCGACGTGGACGTCATCTTCGTCGTGGAGCCCGCCGAGGGGGTCGCGGAGGAACGCGCGCTCGAGATCGGTGCCCACCTCGCGGCCGGCCTGATGAGGGCCTGCGCCGCGTCGACGGCAGAGGGGACCCTGTGGCCGGTGGACGCGGCCCTGCGCCCCGAGGGCAAGCACGGACCGCTGGTGCGGACCATCGCGAGCCACCGCGCCTACTACGAGCGCTGGGCTAAGACCTGGGAGTTCCAGGCGCTGCTCAAGGCCTGGGTCTCGGCCGGGGACCTCCAGGTCGGGCGCGCCTACAAGGACGCCATCGGGCCGATGGTGTGGGAGGCCGCGGGCCGGGACAACTTCGTCGAGGACGTCCAGGCGATGCGGCGTCGGGTCGAGGAGCACGTCCCGGCCGCCGATGCCTCCCGTCAGCTGAAGCTGGGTCCGGGGGGGCTGCGCGACGTCGAGTTCGCCGTCCAGCTCCTCCAGCTCGTGCACGGCCGCCACGACGAGTCGCTGCGATCGGCCACGACGCTGGAGGCCCTGGCCGCCCTCGCCAAGGGGGGCTACGTCGGGCGTGCGGACGCGGCGACCCTCGACGAGGCCTACCGGTTGCTGCGGACGCTGGAGCACCGGATCCAGCTCTACCAGCTGCGGCGCACCCACCTCATGCCGACGAGCGAGGCCGACCTGCGTCGCCTGGGGCGGGCGGTCGGCCTGCGCACCAACTCGGCCAGGGCGGTCGCCGAGCTGAGGGCGTCCCACTCCCGCGAGGTGAGGCGCATCCACGAGCGGCTGTTCTACCGCCCGCTGCTCGCCGCGGCCGCCCGGCTCAGCTCCTCGGACACGTCGCTCAGCCCGGAGCAGGCGCGAGCCCGACTGTCGGCACTGGGTTTTCGCGATCCGGCCGGGGCGATGCGCCACCTCGAGTCCCTGACCACGGGGGTGTCCCGTCGCGCGGCGATCCAGCGGACCCTGCTGCCGGTGATGCTCGGGTGGTTTGCCGACGAGGCCGACCCCGACGCCGGGCTGCTCGCCTTCCGGAGGGTCAGCGAGGAGCTGGGCACGATCCACTGGTACCTCAAGATGCTCCGCGACGAGGGCAGCGCTGCCGAGCGTCTGGCTCACGTCCTCGGCCGGAGCACGTATGCCGCCGACCTCCTCGTGCGCTCGCCCGAGTCCGTGGCGATCCTCGGTGAACCCGGGGGACTCGTCCCGCGCACCCAGGACCAGCTCGCCGCGACGATGCGCAGCGCGTCGGGTCGCAAGGCGGACGCAGACACCGCCATTGCTGCCGTCCGGGCGATCCGGCGCCATGAGCTGCTGCGGATCACCTTCGCCGACCTCACCGGTCTGCTGACCCTGGCGCAGGTGGGGCGGGCCCTGTCGGACCTGGCCGGTGCGACCCTCCAGATGGCGCTCGACCTCGCCGTGCGGCGGGTGGAGTCGGCCGACGACCAGCCGCTCGGGACGGCCATGGCGATCATCGGGATGGGGAGTCTCGGGGGACGGGAGATGGGCTACGCCTCCGACGCCGACGTGATGTTCGTGCACCGAACGGTGCCCGGCGGGTCCGAGGAGGACGCCCAGCGCAAGGCCGTGCTCGTGGTCCAGGAGGTCAAACGGCTCCTCGGCGGCGCCGGTCCCGACCCCCAGCTGATGCTGGATGCCGACCTGCGCCCCGAGGGCAAGAGCGGCCCGTTGGTGCGGAGTCTGCAGTCCTACGCAACGTATTACGGGCGCTGGGCGCTCACCTGGGAGTTCCAGGCGCTCCTGCGAGCCCGGCCGGTGGCCGGCGATCCCGGCCTCGGCGCGGACTTCATCGCTCTCGTCGACCCGCTGCGCTGGCCGCGGGAGGGGCTGAGCCCGGCCCAGGTTCGGGACATCCGGTTGATGAAGGCCAGGGTCGAGGCCGAGCGGCTCCCCCGCGGGGGGGACCGCAGGACCCACTTCAAGCTCGGTCTCGGGGGGATCACCGACGTCGCGTGGACGGTCCAGCTCATCCAGCTCGAACAGGCCCACGCCCAGCCAGCACTGCAGGTCACCGGCACGATCGCGGCCCTCGAGGCCGCCCGGGAGGGGGGCTTCCTCAGCCCCGCCCACACTCATGACCTGGCGGCCGCCTGGACCCTGGCCATGTCCCTGCGCAACGCCTCCGTCCTGTGGCGTGGCCGACCCGCCGACGGGGTGCCGAGCGACCTGCGCGACGCCGACGGGGTGGGCCGGATCATCGGTCGGGCGCCGGGGTCCGGGCCCTCCCTCAACGACGACTACCGACGCGTCGCGCGTCGTAGCCGGACTGCAACCGACTCCAGCTTCTACGACCCCCGTTAGACAGATAGCCTCAGCCGGATGAAGGAGCGGGAGGGGGCCCTGTTGACGACACCTTCGTATGCCTCCGTGTTCGCGAGGCGCGGCTTCCCGGCCCTGTTCGTCGCCGCGGCGCTGTCCACCTGGGGCGACTACATCGCCCGGCTGACGATCGCCGCGGTCGTCTTCGAGCGCACCAGGTCACCCCTGGCGACGGCCACGGTCCTGGCCGTGAGCATGCTCCCGTCGATCTTCGGCCGCAGCCTCCTGGGGCCGCTGGCCGACCGGATTCCTTACAAGCACGTGCTCATCGGCGCGCATCTCACCCGCTCCCTCTGCGTCCTGGCCCTCATCGGGCTGGTTACCGCCGAGGCACCGGTGGGTACCCTGCTCATCGCGCTGCTCCTGCTCGAGACGTTCGGGGGACCCGCGGTGGCGGCGAACCAGGTGCTGATGACCGATCTGTTCGAGGACCGTCGCCTCTACGTCAAGGCCATGGGCCTGACTGCCCTGGGGGAGCAGGTCAACCAGGCTGCAGGCCTGGCCCTGGGTGGTCTGGCCGTCGGTTTCCTCGGGGCGGGGGTGAGCCTGGCCGTCGACCTGATGACCTTCCTCGTCTCGGCCGCTGTCGTGATGGTCGTGGTGAGGGCCCGACCCGTCGTGGGGACCCCGGGCAAGGGGTTCGGGGGATTCTTCCGGGACATCGCCCTGGGGGGTGCCTACATCAGGCGCCACCGCGTGCTCCGGTGCCTGCTCGGGCTCAGCCTCGTGTCCACGCTGGCGATCGTCGCCCCGGAGGCCATCGCCATCCCGTATGCCGGGGACGCCCGCCTGGGGGGGCTGCTGATGGCCGCCCCCATCGCCGGCGCTGCGCTCGGCGTCGTCCTGGTGGGCCGGTGGCAGCCGGAGGTCGCGAACTCCCGGATCATCGTCATGGCCCTGCTCATGCCGGCTCCGCTGTTCCTCTCCGCATTCCAGCCGTCCATCCCCGTCACCTGGGTGGCCTGGTTCGTCAGCGGAGCGCTGCAGGCGTTCATGCTGCCCCTGCAGTCGACCTTCTCGCTCCTGGCCCCGAAGGGTCGACGCGCCACGATCTTCGGCCTCGCCGGAGCCGTGTCGGTGACGTCCTCCGGCCTGTCCTACCTGCTTGCCGGGTGGCTCTCCGAGCTCACCAGCCCGGCAGCGGCGGTGACGATGTGCGCCGTCATCAGCCTCGGCGCAGTCGTCCTCGTGGCCTCTCGCTGGCCGCGGCGCGAGCTCGAGACCGCCGTCGACACGGCATACGCGGTCGAGCACTGAGAACGGGCGTACTGTCGACCCGTGGAGCCATCCAGGCTCCCGACGAGGGAGCACCCCATGGCCGACAAGTCACCCCGACAACACCTCGCCAAGAAGGCCGGCAAATCCCTCAAGGAGAAGCGGGCCGACAAGCACGCCAAGTCCGACGCCAAGGAGCACACCCCCATCATCCCCCCGGGAAAGAAGCACTGACCGACGTTCGCCAACTCCGCCTCGTCCTCCCGCCTCTCCCGTTAGCCTGACAGCACTGGGGGGATACGTAACGAGGTGAGGCATGGATCTGGTTGGCTCGAGCGAGGTGCGGCCGGGTGTCGTCGTCGTGCGGGTCACCGGCGAGCTGGACATGTCCACCTCCCCGGAGCTGACCCGCCACGTCGAGGGCATTGACCTGTCCCCGGGTGTCACCCTCGTCCTCGACCTCAGCGCGGTGCCCTTCGTCGACTCCAGCGGGCTGAGCAGCCTCGTCGCCGTCCGAGCGGCCACCATGGACGTCGACGGCCGGCTCGGTCTGGTGATCGGTGACCGGATGATGAAGCTCCTGCGGATGACCCACCTGGACGGCGTCTTCGCGCTCTACGACACCGTGGACGCGGCGGTGGACGACCTTGCCGGAGTGTGCTGACTCGCCGGTGGCCCTGATCAGGGTCACCGGTCTTGCAAGGGTCACGGGTCAGCTCGTCGGAGCCACCGACGTGGCAACGGTCACCGAGATCGTCCTTCGGGAGGCCGCTCATGTCGCCGGGGCCAGCGCAGCCATGCTCGCGGTCCGGGAGGGCGGGCAGCTGCGCCCCCTCGGCCTGCAGGGGCAGGCGCTGGCCCTGGACCTCACGAGCGAGACCTTCTCGCTCGCGGAGCACCACCCGATGTGCGAGGCGGTCCGCACCGGCAGGTCGGTGATCCTCCTCGGAGCGGGCTCGGTGGCGCGTGACTACCCCGTGCTCGCCGGGGACGAGGACCGGTCCGTCGTCTGCATGCCACTCATGCCGTGGGGCTCGGAACCGTTCGGCGCACTGGGTTTCCGGTTCGATGGGCCGGGGAGCCAGCCGGGCCCCTTCGAGCTGCAGCTGCTGGAGGTGCTCGCCGACGCGTGCACCCAGGCACTCACCCGCCTCAAGGCGCAGCGACTCGGGGCCGAGCGCGCGCGGAGGCTGCAGTTCCTCTCCGACGCCTCGATCGCGCTGGCGAGCAGCCTCGACCACCGCGAGACCCTCGCCACCGTCGCCCGGCTCGCCGTCCCCGAGTTCGCCGACCGCTGCACCGTGGAGATGCTGGAGGACGGGAGGCTGCGCACCCTGGCGGTCGCGCATGTCGAGCCCGGCGCGGCGTCTGGGCCCGGGGGCCGCCGCGATCGCCTGCCTGACGACCCTGGCGTGCAGTCACGCTCGCTGGAGGTGGCCCGGACGGGTGTCAGTGCCCGGTTCGAGCAGGTCCGCTCCGTGGCGCCCGCACCGGACGACGCCGGCATCCGGTGCGACCTCATCGTCCCGTTGACGGCTCGCGGACGGGTCTTCGGGGTGATGACTTTCGCCGCGGCGGGGACGCGGCTCACCTACGGGCCGGAGGAGATGACCCTCGCCGAGGACCTCGCCCGCCGGGCGGCGATGGCCATCGACAACGCCGACCTCTTCTCCCAGACCCAGCATGCGGCGCAGGTCCTGCAGCGGGCCCTGTCGCCCGAGCGGCTACCCGATGTCGTCGGGTGGGAGATGGCGGCCATCCACCGTCCCTCGGGCCGCACCGATGTCGGCGGGGACTTCTACGACGTGATCCGGTTGCCCGATCGGAGGCTGGCCGTCGTCATCGGGGACGTCATGGGCCGCGGCGTCGACGCGGCTGGGGCGTCGTCGCGCCTCCGTTCCGCCGTGCGCGCCTACGTCGCCGACGACCCGGACCCGAGCAGGATCGGGACGAGCCTCGACCGACTGATGGAGCTCGATCCGGCGACCCCGCTCGTGACCATGGCCTACCTGCTCTTCGACCCTGCCGCGGACATGGTCGACGTGCTCATCGCCGGGCACCTGCCGCCGTTCGTGGTGACTGCCGAGGGCACCCAACGGATCCTGAGCAGCGGCGGCACACCGCCCTTCGGGGTCGGCGCGGTGACGAGGACCTCCCAGCGGGTCCCCTGCCGGGTGGGCGACCTGGTCCTGCTCTACACGGACGGCCTCGCCGAGCGACGCGACGAGGACATCGACGTCAGCCTGGCCCGCCTCGGCGCGAGGATCGCCGAGATCGTGATCGACGACGTGCAGGTCTGGCTCACCACGCTCGCCGACGCGATGGCGGGGGCGGGGTCCGACGACGACGTCGCGCTCCTGGCGGTGCGCCGCACGTCGTGAAGCCACCGTGCCGGCCGCGCGCCCGGCCGCACCTGCCGACGGAGGCCAGCCGTCCGGCATACCAGCGCATTTCGCCTGCGACGGCTCGTTGCCTGTTTGGGCGAGCGCTCGGGCGGCGGACGTCGACCGCTTGCCCCCTGGCGATTGACTCGACCGTGCCACTCACGCGGGGGTCCGAACGGACTAGTTTTGACTCCCGGGCCCAACGGTGAGCCCGATACGAGAGAGTGGACGATCATGAACTCGACCGGATGGATCTCGATCGTTGCCGCAGTGGTGGTTGTTGCGGTCATCGTCGCCGTCGTCGTCGCCCGGGCCCGGAAGAAGCGGATGGAGAGTCAACGGGTGGAGGCTGCTCAGCTGCGGGACACGTCGGCTGAGCACCACATGGCGCTGCGGGAGCAAGAAGCAACCGCAGCCTCGGCGGAGGCCGAGGCCCGTCGGGTGCGTGCCGAGTCTGACCAGCGGGCGGCGGAGGCCGAGCGGCTGGAGGTCGAGGCCCAACGACAGGGGATGGAGCGCGACGCAGCCGCGGAGGAGAGCCAAACCAAACTCCGTCGCGCCGACGCACTGGACCCCGACGTCCGCACCGACAAGGAGGGCAACCGCCTCGACGCGGACGGCAACCGCATCGAAGGCGAGGGTCACCCGAGCCGTGACATCGTCGGCGATCCCGACGAGGACCCTGGTCGCAGCCGCCGCGACTGACAGGGCACGTCCACCGGCTCGCCGACCCGCGCTGGGCTCGCTGATGTCGGCGGACTGGGGGATACTGGACCCAATGACTCAGATACCCAGAACCACCCAGCACGCTCGCAGCGTCTCTTTCGCCGTCCTCACCGCCGTCCTCGCCGTCGGCGTGGCCGTTGGACCGGCCCACCCAGACCAGCGCCCGCCGACGGACTCCGTGGTGACGGAGGCGGCGGCAGCTCCGGCGGCAGCAGCTCCGGCGGAAGCGGTGGCTGCGCCAGCGATCGCCACAGGTTCGGCGGCATCCGTCGCGAGCCGGTCGGTGGAGCGCACCGTCCGGGCCTTCGCGGCCGAACACCGCTTCACGGTCCACCTGGCCCCGCTGCCGCGCTATCGCGGTGTCCCCGCCTATGCGACCACGGACATGCGCACCTGCCAGGTGTGGGTCACCAAGGCCACCACGAGTTCCGTCGCCCTCGACGTCCTGCGGCACGAGCTCATCCATGTGCTCGCGTGTCGCGCGGGAACCCACTTCGCCACGTCCCACTTCGAGCACGTCGCCGACGCGGGCGCCGCGCTCCAGGGCTCTCGCCACGCCTTCTACGGCCGCTTCTCGGCGGACGACACCCTCGAGGC
>NZ_JBKJPP010000218.1:0-45014 GCF_046595215.1 Lapillicoccus sp.
ACGAGCCGACCGAGGATCCCAGCGGTGTACAGGCCGAGCGCGATGGCGCCCGGGAGGATGCCAGGAAACATCGCGAGCAGGGCGATGACGGCCCACACGGTCGGGGGAACGGAGCGCGCCACCAGCAGCAGGGCTCGGGCGGCGAACTGCCCCGCCAGTCGTGGCGCGCGCCACCAGGGCGGTGCGGCGGTGCCGGATGCGGTCGGGCGCATCCGGGTGGCGAACGGGCCAATGACGAGGGTGATGACCACGGCAAGGGCCATCGCCAGCACTGCCATGGCCACGGTGTCAAGGGTTGCGCCGACGAGCTCGGACCACCCTCCGGGAGGCAGCGCGGGAGGGAACATGTCGTCGAGGAGCCGCTCGGTCAGCTGCCGGGTCCGCGGAGACGTCAGGCCCGACCAGGACACACCCGACGCGAAGCAGGCGATGACCACCCCGCATACGGCCAGGACGGCCGACCACCGTGCCCAGCGGGAGTGGTTGGCGCGGCGGGACAGGGCCGTGCCGCCGCTCCAGTCCGAGCACGTCATCACGGCCAGGTCGGTGCGGACGCGCGAGCTCCAGACGTCGACGACGGCTGACATCAACAGGACAGCACCGACGAGGGTCCACACCTCGTCCCAGGACCGGGAGCGCAGGCTCACCACCAGCTCCTCGCCCAGTCCGCCGACCCCGACGACGCCGAGCACGACACTCGAGCGGATCGCACACTCGAATCGGTAGAAACTGTACGACAGCAGTAGCGGGACCGCGGGGGGCAGCAGGCCGTACGCCAGAGCCGGAAACGAGCGAGCACCGCTGGCTCGCATGGCGGTCAAGGGATGGGGCGAGACTCCGTCGAGGATCTGAGCGAACACGTTCGCCGTCTGGGCGCCGAACGGAATGGCGATGGCGAGCACCGCGACCAGCGGGTCAAGGCCAAGCACGCTGACGAAGAGCAGCGCCCAGATCAGCTCGTGGATGGACCGGGTGGCGACGAGCAACGCTCGTAGGAGGAACCGGACGGCGCCGACGACGGGCCCGGGGCGGCGCCGCCACGCGGCGTTGCTGAGCACCAGAGCACCCATCGCACCGATGGCCAGGGCACCCACCGTGCCCAGCGCGGCATACACGACGGTGACGAGCGAGGCGTGCAGGACAATGTTGAGGAAGTCGGGCGACGTGGCGGGATGGAGCGCGGCGCCGAGTAAGTTGCCGAGCAGGGGCAGCCCACCGGGGTTGACGATGGCTTGATCGGGGGGAGTCGAGCGGGCCAGGGCCCAGCCGACCGGCCCGATGACCGCGAGGACGCCGACGAGACGACGGATGCGGACGCTGGTCGCGCTGACTCGGTGGGGCGGGCGGCCCGGCCCGTCACGGGCAGCCTGGTCCGGGGGGCGGCGCAGGTCGACGGTCATCTCAGGGCGTAAAGCTCGTCGAGATGGCCGTCGTTGACGTCAGCCACCGCCCGGTCCAGGACGATCCGACCGTGCTGGAGACCGATGATCCGGGTGCAGTGCCGTCGCGCGAGCTCTGGCTGGTGGAGGCTGACAACCAGCGTCTGGTTCGGGCTGGCCGTGCGCAGCAGCTGGAGCACTTCGGCCGCGCGGGACGGGTCGAGGCTGGAGACGGGTTCGTCAGCCAGGACGAGCTCGGGGCACTGCACGAGGAGGCGGGCGATGGCGACGCGCTGACGTTCGCCACCGGAGAGCCGCTCGGTGCGTTCGTGCAGGGCGAACCCCAGCCCGACCCGATCGAGGGCGGAGACGACGACAGGGTCTGCTCGAGGAAAGGTGAGGGCGAGCAGCGCTCGGCCTGTGCTCCAGTCGCCCAGGCGGCCGGCGTTGACGTTGTGGAGCACGCGCACCTGGTCCACGAGGTCCAGCCGCTGGCTGATGGTGCCGATCCGCCGTTGTACCGACCTCAGCTGGGACGCGGACAGGCCGCCGAGGTCGGTGCCGAGCACCTCAACCGTCCCCGTGGTTGGAGCCAGCGAGCCGTTGAGCAGCCGCAGCAGGGTGCTCTTGCCCGCACCGCTTGGACCCAGCAGGGCGACGCGCTCGCCGGGGTGGACGGTCAGGTCGATGCCGTCGAGAGCGATCCGGTCGTTGAAGCGAGCCCCCGCGCCGCGCAGCCGCGCCGCCGCAACGCCCTGACTCATGCCAGCAGTCCCAGCGACTTCGCCACGGTCTCGATCTGGTTGTAGTTCGAGGTCTTCGTGGTGATGAACGACGTGGCCCCGAACAGGTCGAGGATGGCCTTGTCCTCGGGCACGCTGGCCTTCAGCCCGAGCAGCGCATCGGTGATCTTCGCGGTGGTGCCGGCGCCGTAGTTCTGGTCCAGGTCCGGCCGGGCCAGCCAGTGGTAGTCGGCGAAGCCGGGAGTGCGCCAAAGGACGACGACCTTGGAGATGTCGACCTTGCCGGCCTTCTGCGTGGACGTCCAGACCTGTTCGTTGACGGCACCGGTCTCGAAGCTGCCCGATGCGACGGCCTCGATCGTCGCGTCGTGGGAGCCGGAGAAGCCCGGCTTTCCCTTGAGGCGCGTCAGGTCCACGCCGCCCTGCTGCATGAAGTACTGCGGCATCAGGCGTCCTGACGTCGAGGTCTCGCTGCCGAACGTGAGCGAGTGTCCTTCCAACGCCTTGAGACCAGAGCCCTCGATGAACGCCTGGAGACCCGAGGACGAGTTGGCGATGAAGAGGCTGTGGAACGCCGCGTCGATGTCGCGCTGCGCGATTGCCGTCGCCCCGAAGACGCGGGCCCGGGCCTGGACTCCGGTCAGTCCACCCATCCAGGACATGCCGATGTCGCCGACCTCGAACGCGCGCACGACGGCGGCGTAGTCGGTGATCGGCTGGTACTTCACCTGGAGCCCGGTCACGCTCGAGAGCCTCGTCGCCAGCAACGGGTAGAGCCGGTTGAGCTTGGCCGGGTCCTGGTCGGGGATCGCGGAGATGACCAGCGGGCCGCCACCTCCGGCACCGGACCCGGCGGTCGTTGACGAGGCGGCGCCGGGCGACTCCGACGAGCAGGCGGCCAGGAGCAGCAGGCTCCCGGAGCCGAGGATGAGACTGCGGCGGGAGGTGCACATCAGGGGTCGCTCCAGATCTGGTCGCTGGGATGGCAGGTCCGGGCGAGCGAGTCGGTTCACCGGGACGGCTGCCGTCAGGCGCACCGGAAGACCTCACGGCCGGATCGGGTGGCGGCGTCCTGGACGGCCATCGTGTCCCGGACCACGCCGAAGACCTCCGCGAGGGGCAGCGGGGCGTCGGCGATGCGCATGTTCGGGTTCGTGACGGCGACGGGATGCCACCAGGCGCCGTCGGCGGTGATCGTGGGCTCGGGTTCCAGGGTGTCGATCGATACGTGGATCCCGGTGTCCGCGAAGCCTTCCTGAGCCACCGGTCGGATGATGCGGTCCGCCGGGTCGATCCCCTCGGCGTCGAGCCGGGTATGCAGCGCCCCGACGGTGGCCGGGTCCTCGTCGTACAACGTCGCGGCCACCCGCACGCGGAAACCCATCGACCGGGCCTCGCCGATGCCGGCTAGGGCCTTGGACCACGAACCGGCGCCGCGTTGGGCGTCGTGCAGCTGCGGCGTCGCCGAGTCCAGGCTGACCTGAAGCACGACGCCGCGGTCCATCGACTCCAGGGTCTGGCGCCGCGTGCCGCGCGCGAAGATCATCGCGTTCGTGAGAATCGTTCGATGAAGCCCGTCGGCTGCCTGCACCAGCTCTCCCAGCTGAGGATGCATGAACGGTTCCCCCCCGGTGAGGAAGACCTCGACCCCGCCGAGCGCCTGGAACTCGGAGAAGGCCTCCGCCGCCACCCCCGGGGTAAGTCGGCGTGCCTCCGCCTTCGGCGAGGACTGCGCGCAGCAGTAGGTGCAGGCCAGATTGCAGTCGAAGTTGGTATACACCCAGAGCCGCTGCCCGACCGGGGTCCGCGCCCCGAGCGTGAACATCGTGTCCGGCTGCGGGCGAACGACCTTGCGCACCGCGAACCACCACGGCCCGCCGTCCCCGTCAGCATGCAGGTCGACAACCTCGTGCCCGACCAGGTCGGCCCACACCGGCAGATCCGTGACGACCGAGGGTTCGGCACTGCGGACGCCGAGCAGATCCCCGTCGTCGAGCCGTCGCATAGCGCGGGTAATCAGCAGCAACAGCCCGCTGCCGCAGTCCATGTCACCGCCGTCCACCAGACGAGCCACGTCGCCGAGCGGTGTGGACGTCGGTGGGGTAACCATGCGTGCAAATCTAAGGGGTCGCCGGCGCGGATCCCCGCATACCGGACATGACGTGCCGCTTACGTGCCGCCCCCTGCACTGGGGCGGCGGTTATGGTCACCACATGAGCACAGACGCGAGCCCGCCCCAGCGGCCGTCCGACGCCGGAGCCCGGAAGAACTTCTGGGAGGGCGTCCATGACGCCAAGGACGTGGACGGCGTCTCGTGGTGGCAGTCAGTGCCAGGCCTGTCTCTGGGCCTGGTCGACGCCACCCACCTGGCCGCGGAGGAAGCCATCATCGACGTCGGCGCCGGGTGGTCGACGCTGGTCGACCATCTCGTCGACCGGGGTTTTCACGACCTGACGGCGATCGACCTCTCGGCCACCGCGCTTCAGACCGTGCGAGACCGTCTCGGCGACGCCGGGGCGGACGTCGTGCTCGAGGTCGCCGACGTCCTCGACCTCAGGCCCCGCCGGCGGTTCGCGCTGTGGCACGACCGCGCCGTCTTCCACTTCCTGACCGAGCCGGACGAGCGGGAGGACTACTTCGCGTCCCTCGAACGGTCCTTGCGTCCCGGCGGCTGGCTGGTGGTCGCAACCTTCGGTCCAGACGGTCCCGCGACCTGCAGTGGCCTGCCCATCGTGCGCTACACCCATGAGGAGCTCGCCGCCCAGTTCCCTGGCTACCAGGAGGTCGACCGCGCCGGGGAGGACCACGTCACGCCCTGGGGGAGCACGCAGCAGTTCACGGCGCTGCTCCTGCGCCGTCCGGCCCGCGCTTCCGGGTCCGGCGCCCAGGGCTGACCCGGGGCCGGTTCGCCAGCGGAGGCGAAGATGAGGCGTTCCCAGTCTCACGTCAGGGCAAAGCCGACGTGGTTCTCGTCCGGTGAGCGGGTGATGTCGCCAACCTCCGCCAGCAGCCGGCCGGCGCCGAAGGGGCCACGACGCGCACCGCCTGCTTGGATGCGCCGGCAAGAGCCGCTGTGGTGGTGCGGGCGGCTGGCGCGTCACGAGAACGAGTGCCCTCACCCCGCTGATCTGTGGGTTGCCCCCGAAGTAGCCCGCCAGAAGTTTGAGGGTGGCGGATTCTCGTGTCCTGCGCCAGTAATTCGTTAGTGAAGTTGCTGGATGGAGTATGCCGCGCACTGGACGCCCGAAAGCGTTGCTGGAGTTAGGTGTTGAGGAGCTGGCGCAGTTGTCTCGGTGGGTCGGCGGCGTCAGTCGTCCCAGGCGCTCCGACACCGGGGCACTTCTTGAGGCTGGCACCGTGTTTTCGGCCTGGTGGGGACAAAGTGGGGACAGGCGGTCCGACGTCCCACAAAGCCCTGGCGAGGCGAGCCTTCGTGAAGGCGGCGTTTGACCTGCGGTGATGCGCCTGCGGTGATGCGGTAGAGCTGTTCGGTCGGGCTGACAGGATTTGAACCTGCGACCCCTTGACCCCCAGTCAAGTGCGCTACCAAGCTGCGCCACAGCCCGTGGCTTGCCCTCCCAGTGGGGAGGAGAGCGAGTGGAACCTTAGCGCACGGCATACGGGCGGTCGAAATCGGGCGTCTCCCCCTAGCGGTGTCTGACGGTGAGGAGCAGGCTGGACCCACTCTGGAAGGAGTCTCACCATGAACGAACACCGCTGGGCAGACGCCCTCACCCACGTCGTGGCACGAACGCCCGAGACGGACGCGGCCGTCGACACCGACCAGGAGCGCGCCGACCACCACCGGGAGGTCAGCGACGACCTGCAGGCCGTGATCACCAGGGTGGGCGCCACCCACAAGGGCGACACCAAGGAGGTCATCCTCGCCAATCTCCAGCGCGCGCTCGAGGCATCTGGGCACTGGCCGCAGCCCCGGTCGTGGCTCGAGGCGGTCGCCGCTGACATGGAGGTCGGGCACCTCTACCGGTGCGGAACTGAGTGAGCCCCGACACACGTTGCGTAGTGACACCGCCCCCGACCGGGTGGTGACCGTCCGCGGCTCCTCCCACATGGGGCGGGACCGGACGGCTACCGAAGGAGTGTCATGGGATTCCTCGACAAGCTCTTGGGCAGGGAGCCCGCCGGCCCGCAGGCCACCTCGCAGGAGCAGCCCTCCCAGCATCAGCCCTATCGGCCTCAGGACGGGGACGGGTCCGCTGCCGGCGGACCGCAGTCCACCGATGAGCGAGCCATCGGCCGCTACCGGTACCTGCTGCGGACCGCTCCTCCGGAGGCCATCGAGAAGGTCCACGCCGAGGCGTTCGCGCAGCTCACCCCCGAGCAGCGGAGCCAGGTCCTGGGCCAGCTGAGCCAGGACCTGCCCGAGGCCGAGCGTCCGCGCAGCGACGACCCGCAGGAGATGGCTCGGGCCGCAACCCGCGCCGAGATGCGCCAGCCCGGCTACCTCCAGCAGTCCTTCGGCCGTGGGCAGATGGGCGGCGGTCGCATGGGCGGCGGCATGGGCATGGGCGGGATGATCGGCGGCTCCATGCTGGGAGGCATCGCCGGCGTCGTGGTCGGGTCGGCGATCGCCAGCAGTCTCTTCGGCGGTTACGACCAGTCCCCGGAGGCCGCCGAGGCGGGTGGCGCCTCGGACGGCTCTGGTGGGGACACCGGCGGCGACGGCTCCGGCGACGCAGGCGGGACGGACGCCAGTGGACAGGACGTCGGGTATGCCGATGCGGGGGGGAGCGACCCGGGCGCTGGTTTCGACTCCGGCGGGGGGTCGGACTTCGGCGGCGGCGACTTCGGCGGCGGGGACTTCTGACCCGACCCACCTGGCCGCGGCGGGGACTTCTGACCCGACCCAGCTGACCGCGGCGGCCCGGCATACCCTGCCCGGCCGCCGCACTCAGGTGTGCCGGGCTACTTCTTGTGGCGCTTCTCGCGGACCCGCACGGACACCTCGATCGGCGTGCCCTCGAAGCCGAACTCCTCACGCAGGCGCCGCTCGAGGAACCGACGGTAGCCCGCCTCGATGAACCCTGACGCGAAGATGACGAAACGCGGCGGGCGGGTCGAGGCCTGTGTCGCGAAGAGGATGCGGGGCTGCTTGCCACCACGGACCGGGTGGGGGTGCCCCGCGACGACCTCGCCGAAGAAGGCGTTGAGCCGACCGGTGGGCACCCGGTAGTCCCAGGAGTCCAGTGCGGTCTCGATGGCGGGGACGAGCCGGTCCATGTGACGGCCGGTCTTGGCCGAGATGTTGACGCGCGGAGCCCACGGGATCTGCACGAGATCGCGCTCGATCTCCCGTTCGAGGTAGTAGCGCCGCTCCTCGTCGAGGTTGTCCCACTTGTTGTAGGCGACGACGAGCGCTCGCCCCGAGTCGATGACCTGCTGGATGACCCGGACGTCCTGCTCGGCGATGCTCTCCTGCGAGTCGATGAGGACCACGGCGACCTCGGCCTTCTCCAGCGCGGTCTGGGTCCGCAGCGAGGCGTAGAAGTCGGCCCCGCGGGTCTGGTGCACGCGGCGCCGGATCCCGGCGGTGTCGACGAAGCGCCACGTCTTGCCCCCGAGGTCGATCAGCTCGTCGACCGGGTCCCGGGTGGTGCCCGCGACGGGGTCGACGACGACCCGCTCGGAGCCGGCGAGCTGGTTGAGCAGGCTCGACTTGCCGACGTTGGGCCGCCCAACGAGGGCCACCCGGCGTGGGCCGCCGCGGCGGTAGGCCTCACCCACCGCGGAGAAGTCGGGGAGCACCTCGAGCACCGCGTCAAGGACGTCACCGCTGCCACGCCCGTGGAGGGCGGAGACGGGGTAGGGCTGGCCCAGGCCGAGGTTCCACAACGCGGTGGCGTCGGACTCGAAACGTTGGTCGTCGACCTTGTTGGCCACGAGAATCACCGGCTTGCCGGCCCGGCGCAACAGCCGCACGACACCCTCGTCGGTGTCGGTCGCCCCAACGACGGCGTCGACGACGAACATCACGACGTCGGCGAGCTCGACGGCGATCTCGGCCTGCTCGGCGACGCGCAGGTGTATGCCGGATGCGTCGACCTCCCAGCCGCCGGTGTCGACGAGGGTGAACCGGCGCCCGGCCCACTCGGCCTCGTAGGCGACCCGGTCACGGGTCACCCCTGGCACGTCCTCGACGACGGCCTCGCGGCGGCCGAGGATGCGGTTGACGAGCGTCGACTTGCCCACGTTGGGCCGTCCCACGACGGCCACGACGGGCTGGGGGCCCGCGAGCTCGTTGCCGTCGGCGTCGAGGCCGTTGGACTCGAGCAGGTTGCGGTCCTCGTCACTGAGGTCGAAGTCGTCGAGTCCCGCCCGCAGGGCCCGCTCGACCGAGGCGTCGACCGGGACGTCGTCGACCAGGGGGTCCTTCGTCCGGACGTCGCGGGTGGGGTCGGTCGTGTCGCTCACAGGGTCCTCGTTCGGTCGATCAGTCAGGTGCTCCGGGCGTGGCTGCAGGAGGCCACAGCCACCCATTGTCCCTCAGTCGTCGAGGTCCTTCGTCACATCGGGCTCAGGCGTGGGCGCAGGGGACCGCCCGCACCACCGCGAGCACCGCCTCGACAGACCCGTCGAAGTCGAGGTGCGAGGTGTCCACCGTGACGACCCCGTCGGCGGCGCTGGTGAACTGCGAGACCGTGGAGTCGTCCCGGTCCCGGCGCACCACCTGGTCGTGGGTGGCGGCCATCGCCTGCGCGTCGGCCTCCCCGTGCAGCTCGGTCGCGCGACGAGCGAGTCGGGCCTCCTCGCTGGCGGTGAGGAGGATCCGCACGTCGGCGTCAGGCGCGACGACCGTGGTGATGTCGCGGCCCTCGACGACGCAGCCGCCCTTCTCCTCGGCCGTCTCGGTGATGAGGGCGCGTTGGCGCAGCCTGAGGATGGCCCGGACCCCGAGGTTGGTCGCGACCTGCGAGACGGCAGCCGAGATGCGCGTCTCACGGATGGCCTCGACCACGTCCACGCCGCCGACGACGACCGTGGGGGCGGACGGGTCGGAGCCGATCTCCAGCGGCAGGGCCTGGGCCGCTGCGCTGACGGACCGCTCGTCCTCGAGGTCGATCCCGCGCTCGAGACACCACCAGGTGACGGCGCGATACATGGCCCCGGTGTCGAGGTAACCGACCCCGAGCTCACGGGCCACGGCTCGCGACACGCTCGACTTGCCGGAGCCGGAGGGTCCGTCGATCGCGACGACGAGATCCTGGATGGGGCTCGAGCACATGGACGGACAGCCTAGAGGACGCCGACGGTCAGTCGTGAACGCGCCAACCACGCTCGTCGAGTGCCCGACGCAGGTGCTCGGCCGAGCCCGGGACGACCGACACCTCGGCCAGGCCGAAGGGCTGGCCGAGCCCGTGCTCGAGGTGGAGATCCTCGAGGTTGACCCCGGCCTCGCCCATGTCGGTGAAGAGCTGGCCGAGGGCGCCGGGGCGGTCCGGCACGACGACCACGACGACCGCGTATGCCGTGGGCGCCGCGCCGTGCTTGCCCGGGATCCGCGCGTGCCCGACGTTGCCGTTGCCGATGGCCCGGTTGACCACCTCGAGGGCCCCGACCCCGTCTGCGGTGTCGAGGGCGTCCAGGGCGGTGATGACCTCGTCGAGGTCCGTGCGCAGCTCACGCAGCACGTCGCGGACGGCTGCGGCATTGCCCGCGAGGATCTGGGTCCAGAGCCGGGGGTCGCTCGCTGCGATCCTGGTGACGTCCCGAAGCCCCTGCCCGGCCAGGGCAACGGCCGGGTCGCTGAGGTCGCGCAGCCGGCTCGCGACGAGGCTCGCGGCGAGCTGGGGCACGTGTGAGACGACCGCGACCGCGGCGTCGTGCTCGTGGGCCTGCATGACGCTGACCGCGGATCCTACGGCCCGGGCGATCTCCCGGACGGCGTCGACCGCTGCCGGGAGGCTGCGTGCGGTCGGGACGATGACCCAGGCCCGCCCCTCGAAGAGGTCGCCGCGCGCCGCCATCGCCCCGCTGCGCTCGCGGCCGGCCATCGGGTGCGACCCCACATAGCGCGCGAGGTCTCCCCCGGCCGCCCGGACGGCGTCGGCGACGGCACCCTTGACCGAGGCGACGTCGGTGACGAAGGCCTCCGGCCAACGTGTCAGCTCCGCCGAGATGACGTCGGCGGCGACGTCCGGCGGCGCCCCGACCACGACCACGTCGGGCTTTTCGGCGACGTCGCTCGCCAGCTCCCCCGCGCCGAGGTCACGCGCGAGGCGCATGGCCGTCGGTGACGGGTCGAGCAGTGACACTCGAAAACCTTTACGGGACAGGGCGATGCCAAGGCTGGCCCCGATGAGGCCAGTCCCGACGATGCGCACGTGCATGCTCACGGCGCCAAGGCTAGCGAGCGGGTGACCCGACCCGGAGCGGACCGCTCACAGGCCGGCCGCGGTGTAGAGCTTTCCGACCTCGTCGGCGCTGAGCTTGCGCGTCCGCCCCGACTTGAGGTCGTTCAGCCGGATCGGGCCGACCTGGGTCCGCACGAGGGTGATCACCGGGTGGCCCACCTCGTCGAGCATCCGGCGCACGACGTGTTTGCGCCCCTCGTGCAGGACCACCTCGACGAGCGCCCGGCCCGGTTGGGAGTCGACGACCTTGAAGGAGTCGACGGTGACCGGACCGTCCTCCAGCTCGATGCCCTCACGAAGCCGCTTGCCGAGGTCGCGGGGCACCGGTCCGGGGATCTGCGCGAGGTAGGTCTTCAGCACCCCGTATGCCGGGTGCTGCAGCCGGTGGGCCAGGTCACCGTCGTTGGTGAGCAGGAGCAGGCCCTCGGTGTCGGCGTCGAGACGTCCGACGTGGAAGAGCCGTTCTGGCCGGTTGGCGACGTAGTCGGCCAGCGAGACCCGGCCGAGGTCGTCGTTCATCGTCGAGACGACCCCGAGCGGCTTGTTGAAGGCGAGATGGACGCGCGACTCGTCGAGCTGCACCCGCACCCCGTCGACGTGCACGGTCTGCCGGGCGGCGTCGATCCGGACGCCGAGCTCCGTGATGACCTGACCGTCGACCTCCACCCGGCCGGCGGTGATGAGGTTCTCGCAGGTGCGCCGCGACCCGACACCGGCGGCCGCCATCAGCTTCTGGAGACGGACACCGTCAGGATCGTGCACGTCGACCGGTGCCGCCTCGGCACGCGGCGGCAGCTTGGTCGGCTGGCTGGCCTTGGTGGAGCCCGCGAACCGTGGGGACGTCGGGCCCTTGCGACCCTGACCCGAGCTGGTCGGGCCACCAGGACGCGGACGACCCGTGCCCGCGCCACCACGCCCGGCCCCACCCGCGCCACCACGTCCGACGCCACCCGGGCCACCACGGCCGGCACCAGGGGCGCCGCTGCGACCTGAGCCGCCGCCCGCACCAGCGCGCCCCGCGCCGCCGCTGGACCCACCACGGCTGCCGCTGCCGCCCGAGCGACCACTTCCTCCCGGCTGGCCGCTCATGACCGACCCTGCTCGGCGAGCTCGTCGAGCACGTCGACCTCCGGGAGGTAGGGAGCCAGCGCCGGCAGGTCGTCGAGCGACCTCAGCCCCATCCGCTGCAGGAAGTAGGAGGTCGTGCCGTAGAGGATGGCTCCACCGTCTCCCTGCTCGTCGAGCTCCTGGATGAGGTTGCGGTTCATCAGGGTCCGCACGACGCCGTCGACGTTGACCCCGCGCACGGCCCCGACCCGGGCCCGCGAGACGGGCTGGCGGTAGGCGACGACGGCGAGCGTCTCGAGCGCTGCCTGGGTGAGCTTGGCCTGCTGCCCGTCGATGAGGAACTTCTCGACCACCGGGGCGTAGTCGGGCCGACTGTACATCCGCCACCCTCCCCCGAGGCTGCGCACCGTGAAGCCGCGCCTGGACTGGGCGTAGTCCTCCTCGAGCGCCGCGAGCTGGGCGAGGACGTCCTCGACCGGCAGCTCCAGCGCCGCCGCGATCGTGACCTCGCTGACCGGCTCGTCGACGACCATGAGCACCGCCTCGATGGCGGACCGGACCCCGCCGGGGAAGGTGTGGACGTCGAAGGCGATCTGCTGCTCGCCCACCGTCTCTGTGCTCGTCTCCGCGCTCGTCTGCTCGCTGGGTGCGTCACTCATGCTGGCCTCCCGGCCTGTCGTGGTCCGTGGTCATGTCGCTGGTCTCGCCGGCTGGGGCGCCGGCCCCGTCCGCGGTGTCGCTCTCGTCGAACTCGTCGCTGACGACGAGCTCGCCGCCGTCCGCGCCGATCCACCGCACGGTGAGCTCGCCGAGGGCCTCCCCCTGCTCCAAGGTGATGGCGGCCTCCTTGAACAGCTCGAGGAGCGCCAGGAAGCGGGCGACGATGACCATCGTGGAGTCGGCGTCAGATACGAGCGCGCGGAACGAGCACGCGCGGTCACGGCGCAGCCGCTCGACGATCAGGCTCGCCTGCTCACGCACGCTGACCTGTGGCGCGTGCAGGTGCTCCAGGCCGACACCGGGAGGGACCTTGGGGGTGATGGCCCGGGCCGCCACCATGGCAAGCTGCTCGGGGGTCACGCCCATGACCAGCTCGGGGAGCAGGGCGGCGAAGTGGGGCTCGAGGCCGGCCTGCCGTGCGGTCATCCTGCCGGCCGTCGCCATCGAGGCGGCGAAGGCCTTGGCGATGTCCTTGAAGGCGCGGTACTGCAGCAGCCGGGCGAAGAGCAGGTCGCGCGCCTCGATGAGGGCGAGGTCCTCCTCGTCGTGGGGGCCGGTCTGTGGAAGCAGGCGGGAGGACTTGAGGTCGAGCAGTGTCGCGGCGATGAGCAGGAACTCGGACGCCTGCCCGAGGTCCCACTCGATGTCGCTGGCGCGGGCCGCCTTGAGGTGGGAGATGAACTCGTCAGTGACGCTTGCGAGGGCGATCTCGGTGATGTCGAGCTTGTGCTTGGAGATGAGGCCCAGCAGCAGGTCGAACGGTCCCTCGAAGACGTCGAGGTGCACCCGGAAGGGCACGGGGGCGCCCCGTCGGGTGATCACGCCCCCGGGAGCGACCCGATCGTCGACGCTCACGTCGACGGGCGAGGCGTCGGTCATCGGGTCAGGCCGCCCCACCGCGCGAGATCAGCTCACGGGCGAGCTGGCGGTATGCCGCTGCGGCGCCGTGCGTCGAGGCGTACGTGGTGATCGGCTCGGCAGCCAGCGTCGCGTCCGGGAACTTCACCGTGCGGCTGATCACGGTGTGGAAGACCGTCTCGCCGAAGTGGTCGACGACCGACCGGACGACCTCGCGGCTGTGGAGGGTGCGGCTGTCGTACATCGTCGCGAGAATGCCGTCGACCTGCAGCCGCGGGTTGAGCCGGTCGGTGATCTTGTCGATGGTCTCGACGAGCAGGGCCACTCCGCGCATGGCGAAGAACTCGCACTCGAGCGGGATGAGGACCCCGTGGGCCGCGGTCAGCGCGTTGACGGTGAGCAGGCCGAGAGAGGGCTGGCAGTCGATGAGGATGACGTCGTAGTCGTCGATGATGGGCCGAAGGACACGGGCAAGGATCTGCTCCCGGGCGACCTCACCGACGAGCTGGACCTCGGCAGCGGACAGGTCGATGTTGGCCGGCACGATGTCGAGGTTGTCCGTGGCGGTGGGCTGGATGACCTCGTGGATGTCGTGGCCGCGCTCGATGAGCAGGTTGTAGATCGTCACGTCGAGCTCGTTGGTCCTGATGCCGAGGCCGACCGACAGGGCGCCCTGCGGGTCGAAGTCGACGACGAGGACCTTGCGACCGACCTCGGCCAGGGCCGCGCCGAGGTTGATCGTCGTCGTCGTCTTGCCGACGCCCCCCTTCTGGTTGCACATGGCAATGATGCGGGCCGGGCCGTGGTCGGCCAGCGGCTGGGGCTCGGGGAACTGCGGCATCGGCCGACCGGTCGGGCCGTTGGCGCCGACGCCGGCGAGCTCGGTCCCGGGCAGTGGGAGGTCTCGCCCCGGCAGCTCATGGGCGCGTCGCTCGTCGCCGGACCCCGGCATCGTGACCTCCACCTCTGATTGAGGTTGAGGCTCGGAGGGCTGGTGGTGCTCGGTCCCCTCGTCGGTGGGTGCCTGGCTGGACGGGTTCACCTCTGCGGTCACAGGTGCGTCACTCCCGGGTGCGTCGATCTGGTCGGTCAGCCTCTCGCTGATCGGCACGACCTTATCAGCGGGCCCACCCCAACCGCCCCGTCGGAAACCTCGCCCGGAGCCAGCAGGGTCAGCGCGCCCTCGGGTGGGCACCGGCATACACCTCGCGCAGACGCTGCACGCTGACCATCGTGTAGATCTGTGTCGTCGTCACCGAGGCGTGCCCGAGCAGCTCCTGGACGACCCGCACGTCCGCGCCGCCGTCGAGCAGGTGCGTGGCGAACGAGTGGCGCAGGGTGTGCGGCGAGATGCGTCCCCGCAGGCCCGCGCGCTCGGCCGTCGTGCGCAGCGTCGCCCATGCGCTCTGCCGGGACAGCCTCGCCCCGCGCTGGTTGAGGAAGAGGGCAGGCGTGCCCTTGCCGCGGGTGGCGAGCTCGGGCCTGCCCCGGACGAGGTATGCGGAGACCGCCTCCCGCGCGTAGCGGCCCACTGGCACGATCCGCTCCTTGCGGCCCTTGCCGAACAGCCGGACGGATCCCGACCCCTGGGCCCCGGGGTCGGCCAGGTCGATGTCGTCGACGTCGAGTCCGACGGCCTCGGAGATGCGCGCCCCGGCGCCGTAGAGCACCTCGAAGAGCGCCCGGTCGCGCAGTGAGGTCGGCGTGTCACCGAGGGACGCGGCGGCGAGAATCGCCTCGACGTCCTCGACCGGGATCGCCTTGGGCAGGCGGCTCGCCGGCTTCGGCGGTGTGACGTCGCCCGCGGGATCGGTCGCGACCTGACCTTCGCGGGCGAGGAACCGGTGGAACCCCCGGACCGCGATGATCGACCGGGCCGCCGACGAGGCGGCGAGCGGCCGATGCTCCGGCGTCCCCTCGCGAAGCGAGGCGAGGAAGGCGCTGACGTCGGCCTCGACGACCGAGCCCGCGTCGGTGATGCCTCGCCCGGCGAGGAAGGAGCGATAGCGGTCGAGGTCGCGACGGTAGGACGTCACGGTGTTCTTCGCCGCGCCCCGCTCGACCTCGAGGTGGTCGAGCCAGCCGATGACGTCCCCCTCGAGCCGGGCCCGCGCCGTCCCGTCCGGCAACGCTGTCCCGTCTGGCAACGCTGTCCCGTCCGTCAGCTCAGGACCTCGTCCAGGTCGACGGAGGCGACCCCGTGGGCCTCGGCCACCGGTCCGTAGGTCACGGTGCCGGCACAGGTGTTCAGGCCCAGGGCCAGGGCGCGGTCGCGTCGCAGGGCGTCTCGCCAGCCACGGTTGGCGAGCTCCACGGCATACGGGAGGGTGACGTTGGTCAGGGCATAGGTGCTGGTGTGCGGCACCGCGCCGGGCATGTTGGCCACGCAGTAGAAGACCGAGTTGTGGACCGCGTAGGTGGGCTCGGCATGCGTCGTCGGGCGGGAGTCCTCGAAGCAACCGCCCTGGTCGATCGAGATGTCGACGAGGACCGAGCCGGGCTTCATCCGCGAGACCTGCTCGTTGGTGATCAGCGTCGGGGCCTTCGCGCCGGGGACGAGGACGGCGCCGATGACGAGGTCGGCGTCGACGATGGCGCGCTCGACCTCGTAGGCGTTGGAGGCGACCGTCTGGCAGTGGCCCTGGTAGATCGCGTCGGCGTGCCTCAGCTTGCTCACGTCGCGGTCGAGCAGGAGCACCTCGGCCTGCATGCCGAGGGCGATCGCGGCGGCGTTCATCCCCGAGACTCCGGCGCCGATGACGACGACCTTGGCGGCGTAGACCCCCGAGACGCCGCCCATGAGGACGCCGCGCCCACCTTGGGCGCGCATCAGCGTGTGGGCGCCGACCTGGGGTGCGAGGCGGCCGGCAACCTCGGACATCGGGGCGAGCAGCGGCAGCGAACGGTCCGGGAGCTCGACCGTCTCGTAGGCGATGCCGGTGACCTTGCGGGCACACAGCTCCTCCGT
Source organism: Lapillicoccus sp. (assembly GCF_046595215.1). NCBI lineage: Bacteria > Bacillati > Actinomycetota > Actinomycetes > Micrococcales > Intrasporangiaceae > Lapillicoccus > Lapillicoccus sp. Next base: position 16,109 of record NZ_JBKJPP010000218.1, read on the forward strand.
CAGCGGCTTGTCCGCCGCGAGATGCAGATAGGTGAAGAGGGTCTGCCCCTCACGCATCCGGGGGTATTCGACCGCGACCGGCTCCTTGACCTTGAGGACGAGCTCGCCCTCGGCCCACACGTCGTCGGCCGAGTCGAGGATCTTCGCGCCCGCGGCGATGTAGTCCGCGTCGTTGATGGACGACCCGACACCGGCGTCCTTCTCGACGAACACGTCGTGCCCGTGCCGGGTCAGCTCGTGGACGCCGGAGGGGGTGATGGCGACGCGGAACTCGTTGTTCTTGACCTCGCGGGGGATGGCGACCTTCACGAAATTACACGTCCTTCAAGGGTGCCGGCGCGTCCGGCTACGCTGCCGTGGCTGCCAGTTCGCTCTCGTGGAGCGCCCCGAGTCTAGACCCGGCGCCGACCGTGGGCAGGGACCTCCCCACCTCGGGTGGCACCTGGGTTCGGTCGCGCCCGAGCCCGTGGTCGACGACAGGAGTGTCTCGTGAAGATCTACTCGGACCTGCCCGCCCGACGCAGCGCCCAGCTGCTGTCGGACGTGTTCGTCGTGTGCTGGGTTGCCTTGTGCGCGTGGGTGGGTCGCATCGTGCACGACGCCGTCCTCGGCCTACGGCAGCCCGCCGACGCCGTCGTCGACGCGGGAGGGTCGTTCGGCGAGAATATGACCGGTGCCGGCCAACTGCTCGGGAGGCTGCCCGGCGTCGGGGACGACCTGGCCAAGCCGTTCCGGTCGGCAGCCGGTAACGGTGAGCAGCTCGCCGCGGCCGGCCGCGACTTCGGCATCGCCGTCGACCGGCTCGCGCCGATCCTCGGACTCGTCACGGCCCTGACCCCGATCCTCCTGGTCCTGGGGATCTGGCTGGTGGCCCGGGTGCGCTTCGTCCGGCGGGCACGGGCCGCACAGGGTTTCGTCGACGAGGACGCCGATCTGGACCTCTTCGCCCTGCGGGCGATGGCCCGTCAGCCGATGCACAAGCTCGCCAGGATCAGTGACGACCCGGTTGGAGCCTGGCGGGCCCGCGACCCCGAGGTGATCCGCCGGCTCGCGGTGCTCGAGCTGAGGTCGAGTGGCCTCCGCCCTCCCGACTGACACTCCTCCCCCGGGTGGGATTGTGAACCGGGGGTTGGAGCGCGACATCACCCCGACCGGGCAGAATCGGGGCCCTGGGCAATCCGGGTGACGCTCGCATGGAGGTCGTCGGCGGGGCAGTCCCACGTCGACGCGTCCGCCGCGACCTGCTCTCCGCTGCGAATGTCCTTCACGGCGTCCCCCCCGCCGTGGGGGTCCCCAACGTCCGGGAACCAGACGTAGGGGATGCCCCGCCGCTCGGCATACCGGATCTGCCTGCCGAGCTTCGCCGCGCTCGGGGCGACCTCACACGGTATGCCGCGCCCGCGCAGCGCCGTCGCGACGGCGAGCGAGCGGGGCCGTTCCTCGTCGGTGTTGAGCGCGACGAGGACCGCGGCGGGCGTCGAGCGGGAGGCCGTGACGAGTCCCTTGCCGAAGAGCAGTCCGAGGATGCGCGAGACCCCGATCGAGATGCCGACCCCCGGGTAGGTCGTGCGGCCGTCCGAGGCGAGCGCGTCATATCGGCCGCCCGAGCAGAAGGAGCCCCAGGACTCGTGGCCGACGAGCTGGGTCTCGTAGACGGTGCCGGTGTAGTAGTCCAGGCCGCGGGCGATCCGCAGGTCGGCGACGACCCGGCCGGGGGCGTGCTCCATCCCGGCCGTGATGACGCCGGCGAGGGACTCGAGGCCCTCGGCGAGAATCGGGTGGCTGACGCCGAGGTCGCGGACCCGGTCGACGAACGAGAGGTCCGGGGTGCGGATGCTCGCGAGGGCGAGGCACTGGGCGGCCTGTTCCGTGGTGGCGCCGGCGGCGACGAGCATCGCAGCGACCTTGACCGGGCCGATCTTGTCGAGCTTGTCGATGATCCGCAGCGTCCCGATGACGTCGTCGAGGCCGATGGCGAGGTAGAAGCCCTCGGGGATCTTGCGGTTGTTGACCTGGATGACGAAGTCGCCCACCGGGAAGCGGCCGAACACGTCGGCCACGACGAGCGGCATCTCCGCCTCGAAGTGCGGCGCCAGCTCACCCACGTCGACGACGTCGATGTCGGCCTGGGTGAACTCGCGGTAGCGCCCCTCCTGAGGACGCTCACCGCGCCACGCCTTCTGGATCTGGTAGCGGCGGAAGGGAAAGCTCAGCTTGCCGGCGTTCTCGAGCACGTAGCGCGCGAAGGGCACCGTCATGTCGAAGTGCAGGCCCCACCTGCTGTCGTCCTCGCCACCGCCGAGTCTCGAGACGGCGTAGATCTCCTTGTCGGCGTCCTCGCCCTGGGAGCTCAGGCGGTCGATGGGCTCGATGGAGCGGGTCTCGATCGAGGCGAACCCGTGCAGCTCGAACGTCTCCCGGATGACGTCGAGGAAGCGCTGCTCGACGATCCGGTCGGCGGGCAGGTATTCGGGAAAGCCGCTGATCGGCAGGACCTTGGCAGCCCGGGGGGTCCGGCCCGGGGTCACGGCCGGGCTGCTGCCCGGTCCGCCGCTCACGCCGTCAACCCTTGCAGGTGGGGGTTGGTCGCCCGTTCGCGGGCGATCGTCGTGCCCGGGCCGTGCCCCGGCAGCACGAGCATGTCGTCGGGCAGCGGCAGGACGACGTCGCGCAGCGAGCGCCGCATGGCCTCCGGGTCGCCGCCGGGCAGATCGGAGCGGCCGATCGAGCCGGCGAAGAGCACGTCACCGCTGACGCAGGTGGCGGTGGCGCCGGTCTCCTCGCGCAGCTGGTCCGGCACCTCGGGGAGGGTGAACATCACCGAGCCCTCGGTGTGGCCCGGGGCGTGGAGGACGCTCAGGTCGAGGCCGGCGAGGGGCAGTCGCTCGTGATCGCGTACCGTGACGACCTGGCTCGGCTCACGCCACGTCGACTGCCGGCCGAACTGCCGCTCGAGCATCGCGACCAGGCCGGGCTCGAGACTCGCGAGGGGGTCGGCGAGGCGGTAGCGGTCGTCCTGGTGGATGTATGCCGCGATGTCGCCCCCGCAGACGGGTGTCACGGAGTAGACGTGGTCCAGGTGGCCGTGGGTGAGCAGGACCGCGGCCGGGCGCAAGCGGTGCTCGCGCAGGACCGCGGCGAGCTGCTCCTCGACGCCGATGCCCGGGTCGACGACGAGGCACTCCTCGCCCGGCGAGGTGGCCAGCACATAGCAGTTCGTGTCGAAGGCAGCAGCCGGAAAGGCGATGGTCAGCACTGTCAGAGGGTATCCGCCGCCCCAACCGTCACGGACTCGTGACCCCGTCCCGTGCACGCGGGTTGGGGCCCTGCCTAGACTGACCCTTCGTCCCGGCCAGACCGGGGTCCGCGTGAGGCACGAGCGGGAGCTCGCGCAGAAGGAGGCCCAGTCCGTGCGTGACAAGCAGGCCGTGTTCGCCGTCCTCGGAGTCCTGGTCGTGGTCGTCGGGTTCGTGTGGTTGGCCAACGTGCTGACCAACCGCACCGACACCGCTGCCACCCCCGAGCCCTCGAACACGGTGCAGACGGACCCCTCCGCGGACGCGACGTCCTCCCCCACACCGACGGCCACGCCCTCGGTCCTGGCCGGGTGCACACCCGTCCCCGCGAACCAGACCGCAGTCAAGACGCTGACGGCGCAGCCGGACCTCGAGGGCGCCAAGGGCAAGACCTTCGTCGCGACGATCACGACGAACTGTGGCGCGATCACCGTCGAGCTCGACGGGGCGAAGGCTCCCGCCGCGGTGTCGTCGTTCATCCTGCTGGCCAAACAGGGCTACTGGGCGCCGAGCCCCTGCCACCGCCTGACCGGCGCGGCGCAGGGCATCTTCGTGCTGCAGTGCGGCGACCCGACCGGCACCGGCAGTGGCCCCGGTCCCGGCTATCACTTCGGGGTCGAGAACATCCCCGCCAACGACGTCTACCCCGCCGGCTCCCTGGCCATGGCCCGCAAGTCCGGGGACCCGAACAGCAACGGCGACCAGTTCTTCGTGGTCTACAAGGACACGACGCTCCCGAAGAGCGGTGACGGCAACGGCTACAGCGTTTTCGGCAAGGTCACCGGCGGAATGGATATCGTCGACAGGATCGCCGCCGCCGGGATCAACCCGACCGACCAGACCTCGCCCCTCGCACCGATCAGCATCCTCACCGTGGATGTCCAACCGAAGGCCTGAACACCGTGACTGACGCCGACCTTCCCCTTGAGGAAGACACCGCTGCTGGGGACACCACCCCCCAGCAGCCTCCCGTGACCCCTTCCGACCTCGACGGGGGGCCAGTGCGGGCGGCGGTCCCCGCGGAGCCGGTGGTGGGAGAGCCGGTCCCCGCGGAGCCGGCGGTGGAAGAGCCGGTGGTGGAAGAGCCGGTGGTGGCCTCGATCGTGACGAGGGAGCCCAGCCCGACCCCGGCCGCGATGCCCACGCACCCGTCGGTGTCGCCGGCGAAGCCGTCGCCGGCCATCTTCGCCCGGACCCACGGCGCGCCCGACCGCTCGGCCTTCGGCCGCGTCGCCGAAGACGGGGCCGTGTTCGTCAAGACGGGTGACGGAGAGCGCGAGGTCGGCTCCTACCCGGGGGCGACCCCGACCGAGGCGCTGGCCTACTTCGCCCGCAAGTACGACGAGCTCCTTGCGTCGGCAGACCTGCTCCACCAGCGGGTGACCCAGACGGAGATCGCCGCGAAGGACGCCCAGGAGGGCTACGCCAAGCTCAGGCAACAGACCACCGAGCCCAACGCGGTGGGTGACCTGGCCGCCCTCGAGGCTCGGGTGGCGGCGATCGGTGAGGCAGTCGAGACCCGCAAGGGCCAAGAGGCCCAGCAGAAGGCGGCAGCGCGGGAGGAGGGCCGCGCCCTGCGCGAGAAGCTCGTGGCGGAGGCGGAGAAGATCGCCTCCCAGCCCGAGGAGAAGGTCCAGTGGAAGAACAGCGGCGCCCGGATGCGCGAGCTGCTGGATGAGTGGAAGGAGCACCAGCGCTCCGGACCTCGTCTGGACCGCGCCTCGGAGTCGGCGATGTGGCAGCGCTTCAGTGCCGCCCGTAACAGTTTCGACCGCGCCCGCAGGGTGCACTTCGCCCAGCTCGACGGCCAGCAGTCCGAGGCCAAAGTTGTCAAGGACCGACTGGTCGCCGACGCCGAACGCCTCTCGACCAGCAAGGACTGGGCGCCCACCGCCACGGCCTTCAAGAATCTGATGGACGAGTGGCGGCGCGCGGGCCGGGCCGGGCGGGCCGACGACGACGCGCTCTGGGAGCGTTTCCGCTCGGCCCAGGACGCTTTCTTCACTGCCAAGGACGAGGTCGTTGCAGCCGAGGAGGAGTCCTTCCGCGGCAACCTCGAGGTCAAGCTGGCCCTCCTCAGGGAGGCGGACGGGCTGCTGCCGATCACGGACCTCGAACAGGCGAAGGCCTCGCTGCGCAGTATCCAGGACCGTTGGGACAAGGCTGGCAAGGTGCCCCGGGCCGACATCGACCGGACCGAGAAGGGTCTCAAGCGCGTCGAGCAGACCATCCGGGACTCGGAGGAGAAGCGCTGGTCATCGAGCAACCCCGAGGCGGCCGCCCGAGCCCAGAGCCTGGCCGACCAGCTCGAGTCCGCCGTCGCCGGACTGCGCGCCGACCTCGCCAAGGCCGAGGACTCCGGCAACCAGCCGAAGATCGAGCAGGCGAGGTCGGCGCTCGAAGCCCGTGAGCAGTGGCTCGCCCAGGCCCGAGCAGGCGTCGAGGAGTTCGGCAGCTAGCCCTCTGGCCCAGCCCCACAGGTTGCGCTTACCCCGACATGTTGCGCCCGCGGCCGCGCGGAAGGCGCACTGGCCAGCAAAAGCACGGTCCTGGACGCAACAGGTGGGACGGATCTGCCGTGGGCGTGGTAGCCGGTGCGGCTCGTTGCGGCGCGGTCACCGTATGCCGGTACGCCGCGGTTACGGGGTCGGAGAGGACGCCCGGTCAGTGGGTCTCTCGTCGGGCGTCGCCCTGCCCCCGGTGATCCGGTAGACGTCGAACACCCCGTCGATCCTGCGCACGGCGTTGACGACGTGGTCGAGGTGACCCGGGTCGGCCATCTCGAAGGTGAACCGCGAGATCGCCACCCTGTCCCGAGAGGTCTGCACCGACGCCGACAGGATGTTGACGTGCTGGTCCGACAGCACCCGGGTCACGTCGCTGAGGAGCCGGTTGCGGTCCAGCGCCTCGACCTGGAGCTGGACGAGGAAGACGCTCGACGCTGACGGCGCCCACTCGACGTCGACGAGCCGATCGGCTTGTGCCAGCAAGGACTCCGCGTTCGTGCAGTCCTTGCGGTGCACCGACACACCACTCCCCCGGGTCACGAACCCGAGGATCGGGTCACCCGGGACGGGGGTGCAGCACCTGGCGAGCTTGACCCACACGTCCGCGGTGCCGACGACGACGACACCCGGGTCCCCGGTGCGGCGACGGGCCCGGCTCCTGGTCGGGACGGTGGCCTCGGCGAGGTCCTCGCTGGCCCCCTCCTCGCCCCCGAACGAGGCCACCAGCCGGTTGACGACATGGATCGCAGAGATGTGTCCCTCACCGACCGCGGCATACAGGCTCGCGATGTCCGGATGGCGCAGCTCCCCCGCGATGCCGGTCAGACTCTCGACCGACATGAGGCGCTGGAGCGGCAGGCCCTGCTTGCGCATCGCCTTCGCGATGGCGGTCTTGCCGCTCTCGATCGCCTCCTCGCGTCGCTCCTTGGAGAACCACCCGCGGATCTTGTTGCGGGCGCGGGCGCTCTTGACGAAGGTCAGCCAGTCCCGCGACGGCCCGGCGCCGTCGGCTTTCGAGGTGAGGACCTCGACGACGTCGCCGTTCTCCAGCACCGACTCCAGCGGCACGAGTCGACCGTTGACGCGCCCGCCGATGGTGTGGTGCCCGACCTCGGTGTGCACGGCATACGCGAAGTCGACCGGGGTCGCCCCGGCTGGCAGCGCGACGACCGACCCCTTCGGCGTGAAGACGTAGACCTCACCCCCCTCCATCTCGAACCGCAGGGAGTCGAGGAACTCCCCCGGGTCCTCGGTCTCTCGCTGCCAGTCGAGCAGCTGCCGCAGCCAGGCCATGTCGTTGACCGGCCCTGAGTCGCTGGTCGTCGCGCCGCTCTCACCCGGCTTCGCGTCCTCCTTGTACTTCCAGTGCGCCGCGACCCCGTACTCCGCGCGGCGGTGCATGGTGTTCGTGCGGATCTGGATCTCGACCGGCTTGCCCTCGGGCCCGATCACGGTCGTGTGAAGTGACTGGTACATGTTGAACTTCGGCATCGCGATGTAGTCCTTGAACCGCCCGGGGACGGGATTCCAGCGCGCGTGGAGCGCCCCCAGCGCCGCGTAGCAGTCGCGGACCGTCTCGACGAGCACCCGCACGGCCACGAGGTCGTAGATCTCCTCGAAGTCGCGGCCCCGGACGATCATCTTCTGGTAGACGGAGTAGTAGTGCTTGGGCCGGCCGGTGACGGTCGCCTTGATCTTGGCGCCGCGCAGGTCCTCGGCGACCTGGGTCCGCACGCCGGAGAGGTATTCGTCCCGGGCGGGCGACCGCTCGGCCACGAGGCGCACGATCTCGTCATAGACCTTGGGGTAGAGCGCGGCGAACGACAGGTCCTCGAGCTCCCACTTGATGGTGTTCATGCCGAGCCGGTGGGCCAGCGGGGCGTAGATCTCGAGCGTCTCGTGGGCCTTGCGCTGGGCCGACTCCTTCGAGACGTAGCGCCACGTCCGCGCGTTGTGGAGCCGGTCGGCCAGCTTGATGACGAGGACCCGGATGTCGCGGGCCATCGCCACGACCATCTTGCGCACCGTCTCGGCCTGCGCGGCCTCACCGTAGGTCACCTTGTCGAGCTTGGTCACGCCGTCGACGAGGCCCGCGACCTCGTCACCGAACTCACGGCGCAGCTCCTCGAGGCCGTATGCCGTGTCCTCGACTGTGTCGTGCAGCAACGCCGCCGCGAGGGTCGCCGGCGTCATGCCCAGCTCGGCCAGGATCGTCGTCACAGCCAGCGGGTGGGTGATGTAGGCGTCACCGCTCTTGCGCATCTGGCCGCGGTGCGCGATCTCGGCGATCTCGTAGGCACGCTCGATGACGGCTACGTCTGCCTTGGGGTGGGTGGTGCGCACCGTCTGCAGGATCGGCTCGAGGGCCGGGTTGCCGCTCGAGCGGGTCCCCCCGAAGCGAGCCAGCCGGGCCCGCATGCGTGCGGGCGTCGTCAGCGGGGACGTCGCATCGGTGCGGGCATCCTCACTCATGCAGCGAGTGTAGTCAACGCCTGCGAGCCCGCTGGACGTGGTTCCGGACCGACCCAGACCCGCGAGGTCAGAGCGTGACGACGGCGTTGACCTCGCGCCCCGTCAGCTTGCCCCGCCCGTGGAGGAAGGACAGCTCCAGCACCACCTCGATCGCGACGACCTCACCACCGGCGCGCTCGACGAGCTCCGAGGTGGCTGCGGCGGTCCCTCCTGTGGCGAGGACGTCGTCGATGACGAGGACCCGTGCGCCCGCCGCAAGGGCGTCACGGTGGATCTCGAGGACGGCTGATCCGTATTCGAGCGTGTACTCGACCGAGTGCGTGGCAGCCGGCAGCTTGCCGGCCTTGCGGACGGCGACGAAACCGATCCCGAGTGCGTAGGCGACCGCGCCGCCCAGGACGAACCCCCGGGCCTCGATCCCGGCAACGATGTCGACGCGGCCCGAGTAGCGGGCGGCGACGTCGTCGACGAGGGCCACGAAGGCCGAGCCGTCGGCGAGCAGCGGGCTGACGTCCTTGAAGAGCACCCCCGGCTCCGGGAAGTCGGGGACGTCGCGCAGGAGGCCGACCACGAGGTCGTGGATCGACGCCGGCGGGTCGGCGTCGCCGGTCATCACCGCTTCGACTTCGGGGGGCGCTTCGGCTGGTTGCGCGGGCCGCTCTGGGCCCACTTGTGGACTTCGCGGGGGGCGCCGTCCGCCGCCCGGACGTCCTGGACCACCGTCGACCCCGCGGCATGGTGCGTGGACCCGTCGGACGACAGCGTCGTCTGCGCCTCCGCTGGCGCCCCTGCACCGACGGGGACCGCGACCTTCGTCTTCGACTGTGCTCGGGAGGCTGCCTGGTCGAGGTCCTTCACCGCGGCCTCGCCCCGCCGCAGGTCGACGAGCAGCGGGGTGGCGATGAAGATCGAGGAGTAGGCCCCGACGGCGATGCCGACGAAAAGCGCCAGGCTGAGGTCCAGCAGCGTCCCCGGCCCGAGCCTGGTGAAGCCGACGACGAGGATCGCCGCAATGGGCAGGAGGGCGACGACCGTCGTGTTGACCGACCGGACGAGGGTCTGGTTGACGGCGAGGTTGGCCGCTTGGGCATACGTCCGGCGGCGGTTGGCCATCGCCGCCGTGGTGTTCTCGCGGACCTTGTCGAAGACGACGACGGTGTCGTAGAGGGAGTAGCCGAGGATCGTGAGGAACCCGATCATCGACGACGGGGTGATCTCGAACCCGAACAGCGCGTAGATCCCGACGGTGATGACCAGGTCGTGGATCAGGGCCACGAGCCCCGCCACCGCCATCGTCCAGGTCCGGAAGTAGATGGCCATGACGAGTGCCACGAGGATCAGGAAGACCACGAGCGCCTGGATCGCCTTGGTGCTGACCGACTGACCCCAGGACGGACCGATCAGCGAGGCGCTGACGTTGGTCGCCGGCACCCCGAAGCCCGTGCCCAGCGCAACCTTGGCGGCCTCGTTGGACTCGTTGGCCGCCTCGGTCTGGACGCGCACCGAGTTGCCACCGATCACCGTCGTGAGGACGTTGCCCCCGATGCCGGCCTGGGAGATGGCAGCCTGGGCCTTGGCCTCGTAGCCCTGGGTGTTGGTGACCCCGTTGATCCGGAACTCGGAGCCACCACGGAACTCGATGCCGAAGTTGAGCCCCCGCGCGAAGATGCCCACGAGGGCGAGCACGATCAGGACAGCCGACACGGCATACCAGGTCCTCTGGCGTCCGATGAAGTCGATGGAGCGCTTGCCGGTGTAGAGATCGTTGCCGACCTGGGAGACGTTGATCATCGTCAGGCCTTCCCCTCGGCCAGTGGCCGGGTCGTTGCAGTGGTGGCGCGGGCGCCGGAGAACTGCCCGCGCCCGACGTATCGGGGCTTGGCGCCGAGGCGCTGGGGGTCGAGCCCCGAGAGCCGGTGCCCACCGCCGAAGAAGCTCGTGTGGGCGAGCAGCCCCATGACCGGGTGGGTGAAGAGGAAGACGACTGCGAGGTCGATGAGCGTCGTGATCCCGAGCGTGAAGGCGAAGCCTCGGACGTTGCTCGTGGCCAGGAGGTAGAGCACGGCGGCCGCAAGGAAGTTCACCGCGTCGGCTGCCAGGATCGTGCGCCGCGCGCGCTTCCAGCCGGCATCCACCGCAGCCACGAGGGGGCGCCCTTCGCGCACCTCGTCGCGGATGCGCTCGAAGTAGACGATGAACGAGTCGGCTGTGACGCCGATGGCGACGATGACCCCGGTCACCCCCGCCATGGTGAGGCGGAAGTTGTAGGACCACCCGAGGAAGGTCAGGACGCCGAAGGTGAGGACTGCTGCCACGACGAGCGAGGCCACGGTGACGAAGCCGAGCAGGCGATACTGCAGCAGCGAGTAGACGACGACGAGGAGCAGGCCGATGAGGCCGGCGAGCAGCCCGAGCTTGAGCTGCTCGCTGCCGAGCGTGGGGCTGATGTCCTCCTGTGTCTGCAACGAGAACGACATCGGCAGGGCGCCGAACTTCAGCTGCTGGGCCAGGGCCCGGGCGCTGTCGATGGTGAACGAGCCGGTGATGCTCGCCTGCCCGTTGGTGATTGCGGCCCTCGTCGTCGGGGCGGAGACGACGAGCTTGTCGAGGACGATCGCGAACTGGTTCTGGGCGCCCTTGAGGCCGAGCAGCCGGGTCGTCACGTCACCGAACTTCCTGGCGCCGTCGCCGGTGAACTTCAGCGAGACCTCGACGATGCTCGTCGGCTGGCCGTTCGGGCCGGGTTGGTAGCCCGAGCTGGCGTCCGCGATGTCATTGCCGTCGACCTCGACCGGGCCGAGGATGTACTTCTGCTGCTTGTCGTCCGAGCACGTGACGAGAGCCTGGGCAGGGTCGTCGACGAGGGCGTTGACCACCCCTGGCTTGGAGCAGTCGAGGTCGGTGAACTGCTTCTGCAGCTCGGGGGTGGCCCAGGCGAGGTCACTCGCGCTGGTCGGCGCTGTGGTTGGGGTGCTGGCTGGGGTGGCCGCGGCCGGGGTGGCCGGACCCGGGGTGGCCGGACCCGGGGTGGCCGCGGCCGGGGTCGTGGCGCCCGGGGTCGTGGCGCCTGGGGTCGGCGTGTCGACCTGGAGCAGTGCGGGCGGCAGCGCGGCGTTGGCCGGGGTGGTGGCAGGGTTGGCGGTGGGCGGCGCGTTCGGGGTGAACACAGGCGGCGGCGTCGTCGCCGTCGGCGTCGCCGGGGCGGTGGCCGTGCCGGTGCCCGTAGCGGTCCCGGTGCCCGTGGCGGTCCCGGTGCCCGTGGCGGTCCCCGTGGGGGTGGGGTTGGCTGCGGCGGCGGCCTGCGGCGATCCGTAGTTCGCGGTGAGGACCGCCCTGAAACGCAGCTGCGAGGGCTTGCGGATCGCGTCGAGCGTCTTGGCATCGGGCTGGCCGGGGATCGAGACGACGATGTTGCGCCCGCCCTGGGTGGTCACCTCGGCCTCGCTCACGCCGTAGGAGTTCACCCGCTGCTGGATGATGTCGCGGGCCTTGTCGAGCTGACCGGAGTTGACCTGGGCGTTGGGATCGGCGAGGACGGGCTGGAGCACCATCTCGGTCCCACCCTTGAGGTCGAGGCCGAGCTTGGGGGCGAGCTCTCCATCGCTCCAGGCGCGGGCGGCGCCGATCCCTCCGAAGAGCGCGATGATCAGGACGAGGAGCGCCACGAGGACGCGCAGGGGGTTGCGCTTGCGAGAGTCGATAGCCACGGACCGGCCTCTACCGGGTATCGGTCGGTGAGGTGACCGGCCCGGACGGTGCTCCACCGGGAGCCGAGACGTCGACCTTGGTCGCGATGGCCCGCCGGTCGAACCGGATAGACGTCCCGGGAGCGACCTCGAGGGTCGCGATCAGCTCGTCGAGAGCAACGATCCTGGCGAAGAGACCCGAGGTCGTGCACACGTCGTCACCGACGGCGAGGCTGGACTGCACGTCCTGGATCGCCCGCGCCCGCCTGCGCTGGCTCCAGAACATGAACCCCACGAGGAGGAGCAGCAGCACCGGGAGCAGCAGGGCGCCCAGCCCGTTTCCTTCAGACATGAACCAAGTCCTTCGTGTCGACCAGTGTGGCAGCGTCCTGAGGGAGAACGTCTCCGCGGCTGCGAGAGTGCCGACCCCGTGGGCCGACGCGCCCGCGAGAGTCTAGGTGAGGCGCAGGCGTGCAGCCAAAGCACGCGCCCGACATCTGCCACATTGTGACGTGACGGGGACTGCCCGTGGGGAAGCCGCGCCGCGGGTGCCGGCCGCCCTGCCGTATGCCGGGTTGACGGGGGTCTAACGGGCTCGTGCCCGGCAGCCTCGCAACCCCACATCCCCGCCGACGCGCGAAGCCCCGAGGCCCCTCAGCCCCCGAAGCGACCCTCGTCCTCGAGCGGCAGCAGGGCGGCCGCTCCGCCGGCCTGGAAGGAGCCGCTCGTGGACGGCGGCGTGAGACCCAGGTGCGCCCACGCCTGTGGGGTCGCGGCCCGCCCACGGGGGGTGCGCACGATGAGGCCCTCGCGCACGAGGAAGGGCTCCGCCACCGTCTCCACCGTGTCGGCCTCCTCCCCCACGGCCACGGCGAGCGTGTTGAGGCCAACCGGTCCGCCCCCGAAGCGACGGCAGAGTGCTTCGAGGACGGCGCGGTCGAGCCGATCGAGGCCGCGGTCGTCGACGTCGAAGAGCGCCAGCGCGACCTTGGCCGACTCGAGGTCCACGACGCTGCGGCCGTGGACCTGAGCCCAGTCACGGCAGCGACGAAGCAGTCGGTTGGCGATGCGGGGCGTCCCCCGTGAGCGCAGGGCGATCTCCTGGATGCCGGCGGCATCGGCCTCGACCTCGAGCAGGCGGGCCGAGCGCCGCAGGATCGTCGCGAGGTCCTCGGTGGCATAGAAGTCGAGGTGCCCGGTGAAGCCGAACCGGTCGCGCAGGGGCGCCGGCAGCATCCCGGCGCGGGTCGTCGCACCGACGACGGTGAAGGGTGGCAGCTCGAGGGGGATGGCGGTCGCCCCCGGGCCCTTGCCGACGATGACATCGACCCGGAAGTCCTCCATCGCGAGGTAGAGCATCTCCTCGGCCGCCCTGGACATCCGGTGGATCTCGTCGAGGAAGAGCACCTCCCCCTCTGCCAGCGAGGACAGGATCGAGGCGAGGTCGCCGGCATGCTGGATCGCGGGGCCCGAGGTCACCCGGATCGGCTGGTCGAGCTCGGCCGCGACGATCATCGCCAGCGTGGTCTTGCCCAGCCCGGGGGGACCGGAGAGCAGCACGTGGTCGGGGGGTGCCCCCCGCCGGCGAGCGGCCTCGAGGACCAGCGAGAGCTGGTTGCGCACCCGGGTCTGGCCGGTGTAGTCCGCGAGCCGTCGCGGCCGCAGGGCCATCTCGACCTTGCGGTCCTGGTCGTCGCCACGGCCGTCGACCACCCGGGCCGTCGCGTCGAAGGAGCCGTCGTCCTCGGCCCAGATGCCGCGGACCTCGTCATCGTTCGTCGTCGTCATCGTCCGAGCACCTGCAGGGCCGCGCGCAGCAGCGCCGAGACGTTGGCGCCGTCTGCGGACAGCGGGACCACGGCGTCCACCGCGTCGTCGGCCTGCTTGGAGCTCCAGCCGAGCCCGACGAGGGCCTCGCGCACCTGTCCCTGCCACGCCCCCGTGGCGGGCTGGTCGCTGACCTGGGCCGTGCTCGACGGCACGCCGATCGTGTCGCGCAGCTCGAGGACGATGCGTTCGGCGCCCTTCTTACCGATGCCGGGCACCTTGGTCAGGGCAGCGAGGTCGCCGGAGGAGACCGCGAGGCGCACCCCGTCCGGGGAGTGCACCGCGAGCATCGCCAGGGCCAGCCGGGGTCCGACCCCGGACACGGTCTGGACGGTCTCGAAGACCGCCTTCTCCTGGTCGTCGGCGAAGCCGTAGAGCGTCAGCGACTCCTCCCGCACGACGAGCGTCGTCGACAGCGCAGCGGTGGACCCCGTCCGGAGCGACGCCGCGGTGGCGGGGGTGGTGTGCACGAGCATGCCGACGCCCCCGACCTCGACGATGACGGAGTCCAGACTGGTGCGCAGCACCGTCCCGCGCAGGGAGGCGATCATCGCGCCGCCCCCTGTCTGGCGAGCGCCTCGTCGATGCGGCGTTGGGCTCCCCCGCGCCACAGGTGGCAGATCGCCAGCGCGAGGGCGTCAGCGGCATCGGCCGGCTTCGGCGGGGCATCGAGACGCAGCAACCTGGTCACCATCGCCGTCACCTGCGCCTTGTCGGCGCGGCCGCTGCCGGTGACGGCGGCCTTGACCTCGGTGGGGGTGTGCAGATGGACCGGTATGCCGCGGGCCGCCGCAGCGAGCATCGCCACGGCCGTGGCCTGGGCGGTGCCCATGACGCTCGAGACGTTGGCGTCGGCGAAGACCTGCTCGATCGCCACCGCGTCCGGACGGTGGCGGTCGACCCAGTCCTGCATCTCGACCTGCAGCGCGAGCAGCCGCTGCGCGGTCGGGAGCGACGACGAGGTGCGGAGCACGCCGACCTCGACCATCCGCAGCGGGCGTCCGAGGTCACCCTCGACCACGCCGATGCCGCACCGGGTGAGACCGGGGTCGACGCCAAGGACGCGCACCACGGCATACCTCCCTCGTCGTCACGGTGTCCGAACAGGTGTTCGGGACCGACGCTACACGCGGGGGCGAGCCAAACCGGCGCAGACGCGCCGAGGGGGCTCAGTCATCCTCGTCGAGCTGCGCGAGGATGTCGTCGCTGACCTCGCCGTTGGCGTAGACGTTCTGGACGTCGTCGGAGTCCTCAAGGGCCTCGAGGACGCGGAACATCTTGCGTGCCCCGTCGGCGTCGAGCTCGACCTGGAGGGCGGGCACCCAGGAGGCCTCGGCCGAGTCGTAGTCGATCCCCGCCGCCTGCACGGCGGTGCGGATCGCGACGAAGTCGGCGGCCTCGGAGACGATCTCGAAGCTCTCGCCGAGGTCGTTGACCTCCTCCGCACCGGCGTCGAGGACGACCTCGAGCAGGTCGTCCTCCGACAGGGCGCCCTTCGGGACGATGACGACGCCCTTGCGGTGGAAGACGTAGGAGACGCTGCCGGGGTCGGCGAGCTGACCGCCGTTGCGGGTCAGGGCCGTCCGCACCTCTGCGGCCGCGCGGTTGCGGTTGTCGGTGAGGCACTCGATGAGCACCGCGACACCGTGCGGCGCGTATCCCTCGTAGGTGATGCTCTGCCAGTCCGCGCCGCCGGCCTCGGCCCCGGAGCCGCGCTTGACCGCGCGGTCGATGTTGTCGTTGGGGACCGAGGTCTTCTTGGCCTTCTGGACGGCGTCGAAGAGCGTCGGGTTGCCGATGACGTCGCCACCGCCGGTGCGGGCGGCGACCTCGATGTTCTTGATGAGCTTGGCGAAGAGCTTGCCCCGCCGCGCGTCGACGACGGCCTTCTTGTGTTTCGTCGTTGCCCATTTGGAGTGGCCGCTCATGATCTCTCCCTCACCATCTCGACGAACAACTCGTGGACCCGCGTGTCGCCGGTGACCTCCGGGTGGAACGAGGTGGCGAGCAGGTGCCCCTGGCGAACGGCGACGATCCTACCCGCGGCGGGCCCGCCCGCGACACGGGCCAGCACCTCGACGTCCGCCCCGATGTCCTCCACCCACGGTGCGCGGATGAACACCGCGTGCACCGGGGTGTCCAGCCCGAGCATGTCGATGTCCTCCTCGAAGGAGTCCACCTGACGCCCGAAGGCGTTGCGCCGCACCGTGATGTCGAGCCCTCCGAGGGTCTGCTGGTCGGCCCGGCAGTCGGCGATCCGGTCGGCGAGCATGATCATCCCGGCGCACGACCCGTAGACGGGCAGCCCGGCCGCGATCAGCGCCCGCAGCGGCTCGAAGAGCTCGAGGGCGCGGACGAGCTTGTCCATCGTCGTCGACTCCCCGCCGGGGATGACGAGGCCCCGTATGCCGTCCAGCTCACGCGGGCGACGCACGGCCTCGACCCGCGTGCCCAGACCCTCGAGGACCCGGATGTGCTCACGGACGTCGCCCTGGACGGCGAGCACGCCGATCAGGGGCGGCGGGAGGAGACCGGAGGAGCTCATGGCGTGGAGCTCATCCGGCTCACGGCGGCTCATCCGGCTCACGCGGTGGGCCTCAGCGGACACGGACGAAGGGGCGGCGGTCGCTGTCGCAGCCAGCGGCGGATACCGGGCGAGGACGTCCCTGCGTCGGTGCGAGATGGTGCGGTCACAGCCCCGAACCCTACGTCGCCGCGCGCAGAGGTCCCGCACGGAGTCGGATACGGTCACCAGCATGGACTCCACGGAGCGGATCACGGACCGGTTGACCGCTCGCGCCCTCCTCCTCGACACGCAGCACGCGGCCGTGGACCGCCGGGCGGCGTTCGTCATCCCCGATGGCACCGTCTACCTCGACGGCAACTCCCTCGGCGCCCTGCCCCGGGCCGTGCCCGACGCCGTCGCGGACGTCACGACGCGACAGTGGGGTCAGCGGCTGATCCGGTCGTGGAACGAGTCGGACTGGTGGAGTGCCCCCGAGCGTGTCGGCAACCGGATCGGCGAGCTCGTCGGCGCCGGCGCCGGGCAGCTGGTCGTGACCGACTCGACCTCGACCAACCTCTTCAAGGTCTTCGTGGCGGTCTCCCGGATGGACCCGGGGCGCACCCGGGTGCTCATCGACCCCGACTCCTTCCCCACCGACCTCTACGTCCTCGACTCGGCGGCCCGGCTGACCGGCCTCACCGTCGAGCAGGTCCACCCCGACCGGGCTGCCGACCGCATTGCCGAGATCGGCGACGAGCTCGCCCTCGTCGTCTACTCCTCCGTCGACTACCGCACGGGGGAGCTCTGGGACCTCGCGGCGATCACGCAGGCGGCGCACCGGGTCGGGGCGTTCGCCCTGTGGGACCTCTGCCACTCGGCCGGCGCCATCGACGTGCGCCTCGACGACGACGGCGCCGACTTCGCGGTCGGGTGCGGCTACAAGTACCTCAACGGCGGACCCGGCGCCCCCGCCTGGATCTACGTGCGGACCGAGCACCAGGAGAGGTTCCACAACCCCATCGCCGGGTGGCACGGACACGCCCGCCCCTTCGGGATGGAGCGGGACTACGACCCCGCCCCCTCGATCAGCAGGGCCCGGTCGGGCACCGGCCCGATGCTCAGCCTGCTGTCGCTGGAAGCCGCGCTCACGGCATACGACGGCCTGTCGATGGCCGACGTGCGGGCGCGCTCCCTCTCGCTCACCGGGTTCTTCATCGAGTGCCTCGGTGGTCTCGGCATCGACCTGCCGCTCGCGACGCCGGCCCAGGACGGGCGGCGCGGCTCCCAGATCTCGCTGCGCCACCCTGAGGCGTATGCCGTGGTGCAGGCCCTCATGGTCCGCGGGGTCATCGGGGACTTCCGCGAGCCGGACCTCATCCGGCTGGGGTTCGCGCCGCTCTACGTCTCGCACGCGGAGGCGTTGGCAGCCGCAGAGCACCTCTCGCACGTGTTGCGGGACAAGGAGTTCGAGAGTGAGGGGCTCGCCAGGCGGGCCACCGTCACATGAGCCGGCTCCTGCTGAGTCAGATGCGCGAGAGCGCCGTTCGGCTCGTCGCGTCCTTCGACGACGACGCCCGGGCGGCTGGGCTCGGCCCGTTCGGTAGCCCCGACCGGCGGGTCTGGACCTACCTGCCGGGCCCACGCCCCGGCGTCAGGCTCGGCGACCTCGACGCGCAGCAGCGGGGTCTCGTCAGGGACCTCGTTGCCTCCGCGCTCAGCGACTCGGGCGCCCGCACTGCCGACGAGGTGATGGAGCTCGACGGCGTGCTGCGCGACCTCGAGCGTGAGGAGGGGCTGGGTGGCTCGGAGCGGCGGGACCCTCGTCACTACTGGTTCCGGGTGCTCGGCGACCCCGCTGGCGAGGTCTGGGCGTGGCACCTCGCAGGTCACCACCTCGCGGTCCACCTGACGGTGGTCGGCGACGAGGTGGCCGCGACGCCCCTCTTTTTCGGCGCCAACCCCGCTGTCGTGCCTCGCGGTCCGCGGTCGGGGTGGCAGGTGCTGGCCGCCGAGGAGGCGCTGGCACGCGACCTGCTGGGAGCGCTCGAGCCTGGTCAGCTTGCGGTCGCCGTCGTGTCGGCCTCCGCGCCGGACGACATCGCGACCCGGCACGACCCGGTGGCCGATCCATCTGTCGTGCCCGCGGGTCTGGCCCGGGGGGACCTCGACGTGGCCCAGCGCCGTCGTCTCGACGCGCTGGTGCGGTGCTACCTCTACCGGGTCCACGACGACCTCGCCGCCTGGGCGTGGCGCTCCGTCGTCGACGGCGGGCTCGACGCGGTGACGTTCGCCTGGGCCGGATCGCTGCAGCCGGGTGGCGGGCACTACTACGCCGTCAAGGGGTCGACCTTCCTGATCGAGTACGACAACACCCAGAGCTGGGCCAACCACGTCCACACCGTGTGGCGCGACCTGCGCCGGGACTGGGGCAGCGACCTGCTCGCCGCGCACCACGCGGCCTCACACTGACGAGGGACGTCCGCCCGGACGGGGCGTGCGTCGGGACCCCGCGGGGTGCGGCTCGGGGCGACGGCTTAGGGTCGTTGCATGGAATTTCGATACCTCGGCAACAGCGGGCTCAAGATCTCAGAGATCACCTACGGCAACTGGCTCACGCACGGATCGCAGGTCGAGAACGACATCGCCGCGCAGTGCGTGCGGGCGGCGCTCGATGCGGGCATCTCCACGTTCGACACGGCGGATGTCTACGCCAACACCGCGGCCGAGACGGTCCTCGGGGACGCCCTCAAGGGCGAGCGCCGGGAGTCGCTCGAGATCTTCACGAAGGTCTACTGGCCCACCGGGCCCGGTGGCAAGAACGACACCGGCCTGTCCCGCAAGCACATCATGGAGTCCATCAACGGCTCGCTCACCCGCCTGCAGACCGACTACGTCGACCTCTACCAGGCCCACCGCTACGACACGGAAACCCCGCTTGAAGAGACGATGCAGGCCTTCGCCGATGTCGTCCGGCAGGGCAAGGCCCTCTACATCGGGGTCAGCGAGTGGACAGCCGAGCAGATCCGCGACGGCGTCAGGCTCAGCAAGGAGCTCGGCATCCAGCTCATCTCGAGCCAGCCGCAGTACTCCATGCTCTGGCGGGTCATCGAGGACGAGGTCGTCCCCACCTCCGCGGAGCTCGGCGTCTCACAGATCGTCTGGTCCCCCGTTGCCCAGGGCGTCCTCACCGGCAAGTACAAGCCGGGACAGCAGCCGCCCCAGGGCTCGCGCGCCACGGACGAGAAGGGTGGCGCCGACATGATCAAACGATTCATGAACGACGACGTGCTCACCCGGGTCCAGGACCTCGAGCCGGTCGCCGACGAACTGGGTCTGTCGATGGCTCAGCTCGCTGTCGCCTGGGTCCTGCAGAACGACAACGTGGCTGCCGCACTCATCGGCGCCTCCCGGCCCGAGCAGGTGACCGAGAACGTCAAGGCGGCAGGGGTGCAGATCCCGAGCGAGCTGATGGCGCGGATCGACGAGGCCCTCGGCGACGTCGTCGAGCGTGACGCCGGCAAGACCACCGAGACCGCGCCGCAGAAGCGGGTCGCCTGACCGGAGTACGCCCTACCGGAGTGCGACGCTGTGGCCGTCAACCCGGCTGCCGTCAACCCGCCTGAAGGACGTCCTCCAGGCGGGTGGCAAGCTTGGGCTACCAGCCGCGCTCGGCGAGGCGGTGTGGCTGGGGGATCTCGTCGACGTTGATGCCGACCATGGCCTCTCCGAGGCCGCGTGAGACCTTGGCGACCATGTCGGCGTCGTCGAAGAACGTGGTCGCCTTGACGATCGCCTCGGCGCGCTGGGCGGGGTTGCCGGACTTGAAGATCCCGGAGCCGACGAAGACGCCCTCGGCGCCGAGCTGCATCATCATGGCCGCGTCGGCTGGGGTGGCGATGCCGCCGGCGGTGAAGAGGACGACGGGGAGCTTGCCGGCCCGGGCGACCTCCTTGACGAGCTCGTAGGGGGCCTGCAGCTCCTTGGCCGCGACGTAGAGCTCGTCCTCGGGGAGGTTCTCGAGGTGGCGCAGCTGCTGGCGGATCTGGCGCATGTGGGTCGTCGCGTTGGAGACGTCACCCGTGCCTGCCTCGCCCTTGGAACGGATCATGGCTGCGCCCTCGGTGATCCGGCGCAGCGCCTCACCGAGGTTGGTCGCGCCGCAGACGAACGGGACGTTGAACCGCCACTTGTCGATGTGGTGGGCGTAGTCGGCCGGGGTGAGGACCTCGGACTCGTCGATGTAGTCGACACCGAGGCTCTGGAGCACCTGGGCCTCGACGAAGTGGCCGATCCGGGCCTTGGCCATCACCGGGATGGAGACGGCCGCGATGATGCTGTCGATCATGTCGGGGTCGCTCATCCGCGAGACGCCGCCCTGGGCGCGGATGTCGGCCGGCACGCGCTCCAGCGCCATGACGGCGACCGCTCCCGCATCCTCGGCGATCCTGGCCTGATCGGCGGTGACGACGTCCATGATGACGCCACCCTTGAGCATCTCGGCCATGCCCCGCTTGACCTGCGTGGTGCCCGTCCGGGGGCCCTTGTCCTGATCCGACTCGTCGTGCGCCTGCTGTGTCACGTGCTTCTCAACCGCTTCCGTGCTCGTCCCTGCCAATCCGGACACAACCGTCCGGCGCACCCCCAATGATAGTGACCGCTGGGACTAACCCCGCAGCCCGGTCGGCAGCTCGTCGTCGAACTCCACGGTCGAGGGCAGCTCCGCGTAGCCGGCGAGACGGAAGAGGCGCACCGCGGTCTGGCGTCGCACCCGCCGCACGTCGATCACCGCGTCGTTGTGGAAGCGGCGGGCCAGCTGCACCCGGGTGCCTGCGGCGGCGACCCGGGCGATGGTCTCCCGGGTCAGCTCGTCGGTCTGGCGCAGTCCGGCGAGGACGTCGGGCGTCAGCGCCACCTCGAGGGCGTCGGTGAGGTCGGACTCGACCATCTCGCGGTCGTCCTCCTCCCCGTCCGCCACGGCGAGGGACTCCGACGCGGCCGCCGCGAGGATCAGCGTCGAGGCCGCGTCCAGGTGCCCGGAGTTTGCCAGCTCGAGGGTCGCCTCGGCCCGACGGACGAGCTGGGCGTCGAGCGCGGCGAAGGTGCCCTCGACGCGGGCATGCAGCCGGTCGAGGCGGGCGGCGTTGTAGGAGAGGTACCAGCCGAGGAGCACGATGACGACGACGCCGAGGGTGACCCACTCGAGCGTGCTCACGGACTCACCCCCCGTCCGGTCCGCAGCAGTCGCGACCACCGCGAGGCGACCTCGGTGGAGGGCCGCACCCGCAGTGCCCCCTCGGTGACCGTCTCGTAGACCGCCATGATGTCGTCCGCGACGACCGACCAGTCGAAGAGGTCGGCCCGCCCGCGGCCCGCGGCGGCGATCCGGGCCCGCGCGTCCGGCTCCCCGAGCAGCTGGACGAGCCGTCTCGCCAGGTCTGCACTGTCCTCGTTCGCGAAGGTCGCCCCGGCCCTGCCCCCGTCGAGCACGCGCACGAAGGCGGGCAGGTCGCTGGCCAGCACCGCCGCGCCCGCGCTCATGGCCTCGATGAGGATGATGCCGAAGCTCTCTCCCCCGGTGTTGGGCGCGAGGTAGACGTCGACAGAACGCAGCAGCCGGGCCTTGTCCTCGTCACTGACGGCGCCGAGGAACTCGCACGCCGCCGCGACCTTCGGCGCCATCGTCGCCCGGATGTCGTCCGGGTTGCCGGGTCCGGCCACGAGGACCCGCAGGCCCGGGACGGCACGCAGGACCGCGGGCAGAGCGGCGGCGAGCACCGGCATACCCTTGCGCGGTTCAGCCATCCGCCCCAGGAACGCCACGGTCGGGCGCTGCGGGGTGCCGACCCAGTCGGGATGGCGGGCGGCGAGGTCGAAGCGGTCCACGAAGACCCCGTTGGGGATGACGACCGCGTCGCCGCCGAGGTGCGTGGTGACGGTGCGGCGGGCGTCCTCCGACACCGCGATCCGGCCGGTGATCTTCTCCAGACTCGGGCGGACCATGGGGTAGGCCGCCTGCAGCGCGCGGGAGCGCAGGTTCGATGTGTGGAAGGTCGCGACGATCGGCCCCTCCGCGGCCCACAGGGCGAGGATGGCCACGCTCGGCGTGATCGGCTCGTGGAGGTGCAGGACGTCGAAGTCACCCGCCTCGAGCCACCGCGACACCTTGGCGGCGCTGATCGGCCCGATGTTGAGCCGGGCGACAGAACCGTTGTAGCGCACCGGGATCGCGCGCCCGGCGGAGACGACGTAGTCCGGCAGGACGGTGTCCTCGTCGGCCGGCGCGAGGACGCTGACGTGGTGGCCCTGGGCGATGAACACCTCGGCCAGGTCACGCACGTGATACTGCACGCCCCCGGGGATGTCGAAGGAGTAGGGGCAGACGATGCCGATCCTCATCGAGGACCCGTGTCCCCGGCCAGGTCGTCGAGGAAGATGCGCTGCAGCATGTGCCACTCGGCGGTGTGGACGGCGATCGAGGCACCGACGTAGTCCACGCACTGCTGGACCATCACGGCAACCTTCTCCTTGGTCGAGCCCTCCTCGGGCACCGGGATCTCCGGCGAGAACTCGATGACGAGGCCCTTGCGGCTGCCCGGCACGTGCGGCGCGTCCTCGTAGCGCACCGCCGCCGCGAACAGCGGTGCCTTCGTCATCAGGGCGAGGACGGCCGGGCCCTTGGCGACGCGGGCCCGGTGCCCGCAGAAGTCGACCTCGATCCCACCGCGGGTCAGGTCACGATCGGCGAGGAGGGCGACGAAGTCGCCCCGACCGACCGCTGCCTTGAGCCCGGTGAACGGGTCGTCCCCGCCGGTCAGCGGCAGGATCGTCATGCCGAGGGTCTCCCGGAAGTCGAGGAACTCCCGGAAGACCTCTTCCGGCTCGAGCCGCTCGACGACGGTCGTCACCGGCGCGAGGTGGGTCGTCGACCAGGCGGCAGCGCTGTCCCAGTTGCCCATGTGCGGGACGAAGACGACCGCCGCACGACCCTCGGCGAGGGCCCGGCGCACGGGTGCGTCCCCGGTGGCCCGGGTCGCGGCCCCCATCTCCTGCGTGGTGCGGTCCCGGAGCCGGAACGAGTCGCAGTAGTAGCGCAGGTAGGAGCGCATGCCG
Source organism: Lapillicoccus sp. (assembly GCF_046595215.1). Classification (NCBI taxonomy): domain Bacteria; kingdom Bacillati; phylum Actinomycetota; class Actinomycetes; order Micrococcales; family Intrasporangiaceae; genus Lapillicoccus; species Lapillicoccus sp. The sequence continues at coordinate 39,513 of NZ_JBKJPP010000218.1, forward strand.
TCGCGCACCAGGCGATCCAACGCCTCGGCGCCGAGCTCGGGCCGCACCCGGGCGTAGTTGGATCGCAGCCGCGCCACCCCCTTGCCGCCGCGACGCGTCGACACGTCAGCCACCAGGTCGAAGAGCCGGTATGCCGCGGTCGCCGGCAGTGCGCGCACGAGGGACCACCCCAGCCGGTAGCCGAGGACGACGACGGTGTCGACGGCCCGGTGGCGCACCCCGCCCAACCCTCCGACGAGCGCCCCGTCGGTCACGAGGGCTGGGTGCCGGCGGCGAGGGCCTGACGGCGGACCGTGAGCATGCGCTGCAGGACCGTGATGAGGCTGGCCACCGCGAGGAGCGCGAGGACGACGGTGAGCAGCACCACGGAGACGCCGAGACCGACGAGAGCGGTGGCGGCCAGGACGGCGAAGAGCCGGTCGGCCCGCTCGGCGATCCCCACGTTGGCGGTCATCCCGAGACCCTCGGCGCGGGCCTTGGCATAGCTGACGACCATGCCGAGGATGAGACAGGCCAGGGCGAGCCCCGCGGTCAGGAGGTTGTAGTCCGGCCCGGGCCCGGCGAAGTAGAGGACCAGCGCCCCGAAGATCGACGCATCACCCACCCGGTCGAGGGTCGAGTCGAGGAACGCCCCCCAGCTGCCCTCCCGGCCGGACATCCGGGCCATGACGCCGTCGACGTTGTCGCCGAAGATGAACAGGACGACGACCATCGTGCCCAGGAGGAACTGGCCGCGGGGGAAGAAGGCGAGAGCGCCGACGCAGACGCCGAGGGTGCCCACGACCGTGACGACGTCCGGGCTGATCCCCAGTTTGAGGAACAGCGAGGCGATCGGCGTCATGACCTTCGTCCAGGTCTCGCGCATGAGTCGGTTCAGCATGTCGGGCCCCAGCCTACTGGCCGGGAGCGCTGGGCCACGACGCGACGAGCCGGGACCGGACGTCCTCGAGGAGCATCGGCAGGGCCTTGGTCTGGGCGATGACCGGGAGGAAGTTGGCGTCGCCGCCCCACCGTGGGACCACGTGCTGATGCAGGTGCGCCGCGACGCCCGCGCCGGCGACCGCGCCCTGGTTCATCCCCAGATTGAAGCCCATCGGGTGCGAGCTGGCCTCGAGTGCGCCGATCGCCTGTTTCGTCAGGGCGGTGAACTCCACCGTCTCCTCGTCGCTGAGGTCGACGTAGAGCGACACGTGCCGGTAGGGGCAGACGAGGACGTGACCGGGGTTGTAGGGAAAGAGGTTCAGCACGACGTAGCAGTGCTCACCGCGGTGGACGATGAGCCCCTCGGCGTCGCTCTTGCCGGGGGCCGCGCAGAAGGGGCAGCCCTCCCCTGCCGCCTCGCTCGGCTTCTCCCCTCCGATGTAGACCATCCGGTGCGGGGTCCACAGGCGCTCGAAACCGTCCTCGACGCCGACGAAGTCGGCTGGGGTCTCGAGGTCCCCTCCTGGCCCGCTCATGGCCACGATCTTAGGCATGATGGCAAGCATGGTTTCCAGGGACACGCAGCCGCGTGGCTGAGTCAGGAGCGGCGCATCGGGCCGCCGGTGCGGCCGTGGCTCCAGGCGACGACCTGCGCCACGACGGACAGCGCGATCTCGCCGGGCGACTGCCCGCCCGTGTCGAGTCCGGCCGGCACGCGGAGCCGCTCCAAGGCCTCGTCTGCGATCCCTTCGTCGCGCAGGGTGGCGAGCAGGTTCTGCGAGCGGGACCGGCTGGCCATCATTGCGACGTAACCCGCGGCGCCCGCAAGCGTCTCACGCAGGACGGTGTCGGTGTCCGGGGCGTCGTGGTCGGTGAGGATGACTGCGTCGAACGGTGTCGGCGGGGTCGCCCGGATCTGGTCGAGCGGTGAGCCATGGGGGTCGTCGGCGTCGAGCACGACGACCATGCAGCCGACCACCTCGGCAATCGTGACCATGGCCTCGGCAATGGCATTCCGCGTGATGATGATGATCTGGCCCGACGAGGTGTCGCGAGAAGTGTCAGCACTCATACCGTCACGCTACGTCAGCGACCCACGTTCTGGAGGGCGTCGGCCCTGCGGTCCGCGGCGTCGATGCTCGCCCGACTGCTCAGGTCGACCCCGGCAGACGTCGCTGCCGCCCTCGCGGCGGGGGTGTTGAGGTCCGGCAGGACGAACTCCTTCGGCTTCACGCGCGCATCCTGGGCGGCATACGGGCGGGTCTGTGAGACAAGGCGATCGGCGGATGCAGCAGCCGCCTGCTGGACGGCCGTCGTGACGCGCAGCGCCGCTCCGGTGAGCCTGGTGCTGACGACCGGGGTGTAGCCGGAAGCGTGTCCCGCTCTGTTCGGGTGGTAGGAGTCGGTGATCGGGCTGGACAGGCCGTTGATCCATTCGGCGCTGGCGCAGACCGCGTGCCCGACGAAGGCGCTCGTCGGGTTGGCGAAGGTGAATCCCGCCGAGCCCGCCGCGGTCGCCAGCCGGCTGTTGAGCAGGTCGGCGGTGGCGTTGAGCCGCGTCTCCTCCGCCGGGGAGAACCACGTCAGCGCATTGCAGTCCTGGCCGTTGAACACCCGCGGGTATCCGACGATGACCACCTTGGCGTTGGGGGCCTTCACGCGGATGCTGGCGTAGAGCGTCGTCAGGCGGGACGGGAGGACGCCGTTGATGGTGGCCTGCGCACGGTCAATGGCTCCGTTGCAGTTGCTGAGCCACCCCGGCTTCGCGCACTCGGTGAGCACGCTCGCGAAGCCTGCGTCGTTGCCACCGACGCTGAGGGTGACGTATGCCGTGCTGCTGGCCAGGGCGCTCAGCTGCCCGGTGGTCACGTCGGCGACGGTGGCGCCGGAACAGGCCCGCAGGGTGAGGGAGAAGCCCCGGGCGGCAGCGATGAGGGAGGGGTAGGCGTAGACCGAGCGCTGGCACGACGTACCGTCGTTGAGGTAGGCCCGCGTCCCCACCCCCGAGGAGTAGGAGTCGCCGAGGGCCACGTAGGAGCTGCCGACGGCCTGGGCCGGCGAGGCGATGAACACGAGGGCCAGGGCGGCCGCGGAGGCAGCTCCGACGGACGTGATGACGGGGCGGGTCATCGCCATGGTGTCTCCAGTGCTCGACGTGACCGCTCGACGTCGAGCGGCCCCTCGGAGCATGGCATCGACCTGAGGCCCGCGCCCGTCGAAAACCGTCAGGCTTCCGCTTGCGCCCCACCGGACGGCTGGGCGCCGTCGGGCGATGTCGTGACCTGGGCTCGGGCCGTGACCGCGCCGGTGATCTCCGCGATCGCCTCGGCCACAGGGACACCGTTGCGCTGGGAACCGTCGCGGTAACGGAAGGACACGGCGCCAGCGGCCCGGTCCTCCTCGCCCGCGATGAGGACATAAGGCACCTTGGCCTTGCTCGCGTTGCGGATCTTCTTGGGGAACCGGTCGTCCGACGTGTCGAGCTCCACCCGAACGGCCTTCTCCCCCAGCCGATCCAGCACACCCTGGAGGTAGTCGTTGTATTCGTCGGCCACCGGCACGCCGAGGACCTGCACCGGTGACAGCCACACGGGGAACGCGCCGGCATAGTGCTCGACGAGGACCCCCAGGAAGCGCTCGATCGACCCGAACTTGGCGGAGTGGATCATCACCGGCCGCTGGCGCGAGCCGTCGGCGGCCTGGTACTCGAGCTCGAAGCCGCGTGGCTGGTTGAAGTCGTACTGGATCGTGGACATCTGCCAGGTGCGGCCGATCGCGTCGCGGGCCTGGACCGAGATTTTGGGCCCGTAGAAGGCGGCGCCGCCCGGGTCGGGGACGAGCTCGAGACCTGTCTCGGTCGCGACGTCCTCGAGGATTGTCGTCGCGGCGGCCCACTCCTCGTCGGTGCCGATGAACTTGTCGTTGTCGCCATCCCGCGTGGAGAGCTCGAGGTAGAAGTCGTCGAGGCCGAAGTCCTTGAGCAGCCCGAGGACGAAGTCGAGCAGGTGGCGGACCTCGGCCGGGGCCTGCTCCGGCGTGACGTAGGAGTGTGAGTCGTCCTGGGTCATCCCGCGCACCCGGGTCAGGCCGTGGACGACGCCTGACTTCTCGAACCGGTAGACCGACCCGAACTCGAAGAGCCGCAGCGGCAGCTCACGGTAGGACCGCCCGCGCGACCGGAAGATCAGGTTGTGCATCGGGCAGTTCATCGCCTTGAGGTAGTACGAGGCACCCTCGAACTCCATCGGCGGGAACATCGTCTCCTTGTAGTAGGGCAGGTGCCCGGAGGTGTGGAACAGCCCCTCCTTGGAGATGTGCGGCGTGCCGACGTAGTGGAAGCCCTCCTCGATGTGCCGCCGGCGGACGTAGTCCTCCATCTCCCGCTTGATCACCCCGCCCTTGGGGTGGAAGACCGCGAGTCCCGAGCCAAGCTCGTCAGGGAAGGAGTAGAGGTCGAGCTCGGCGCCGAGCTTGCGGTGGTCACGGCGCTCGGCCTCGGTCAGGCGGTCGAGGTAGGCCTTGAGCTCGTCCTTGGACGGCCACGCCGTCCCGTAGATGCGTTGCAGCTGCGGGTTCTTCTCGGAACCACGCCAGTAGGCCGCGGCCGAGCGCATCACCTTGAAGGCGTTGCCGAGCAGCTTGGTGTTGGGCAGGTGCGGTCCGCGGCACAGGTCGCGCCACGCCAGCTTGCCGTCGCGGCGGTGGTTGTCGTAGATCGTCAGCTCGCCGTCACCCACCTCGGCGCCGGCGCCCTCCGCAGCGTCGGCAGCGTTGCCCTTGAGGCCGATGAGCTCGAGCTTGTAGGGCTCGTCCTTGAGCTCCTCGCGGGCTGCGTCGTCGTTCGTCACGCGGCGCGAGAAGGTCTGCCCCTCGTTGATGATCCGCTGCATCGACTTCTCGAGGGCCTTGAGGTCATCGGGCGTGAACGGCACCTCGACGTCGAAGTCGTAGTAGAAGCCGTCCCGGATCGGCGGGCCGATCCCGAGCTTCGCGCTGGGGTTGACCTGCTGGACCGCTTGGGCGAGGACGTGGGCAGCCGAGTGGCGCAGGACGGCGAGCCCGTCCTCGGACTCGACGGTGACGGGCTCGACGACGTCACCTTCGGCAAGGAGATGGGCCAGGTCGACGAGCTGCCCGTCGACGCGGGCGACGACGACCGCGCGGTCACCCTCGAAGAGCTGGCCCGCCGTCGTTCCCGCAGTCACCACTCGCACGTTCCCAGCGACGGACACGGTGATATCGGCAGACACGGTGGCTCACTCCTTGGTCGGTGCCGGCAGGTGGTGGTGCCGACGCTCAGAGGCTCGGGGGGGGCGCCGTGTGCTCAAGGCGCGACCAAAGGTTATCTGCCCGCGTGACGGCCTCGCGACGTCGTTCCTGACGCAGCTCCCCTGACAGACCCGCGGTCGGGGTGATGAGTGCTGGATGACCTCGATCTCAGGCCCGGGTCGTCCCCACGGTGACCTCGTCGTGGACGGCAAGGTCACCCGGGACCGGCACCACGGCATACACGCCGGTGCAGGTCCCGGCGGTGGAGGTGACCTCGAGCTCGACGTCCCCGATCCGCAACCGCCGCCCAAC
>NZ_JBKJPP010000136.1:0-15213 GCF_046595215.1 Lapillicoccus sp.
TGCCCATCCACCAGGACAGGCCCCAGTCGCGCATCGCGATGGCGACGGAGATGCCGACGAAGGCGGCGACCGACCCGACCGAGAGGTCGATGTGGCCGGCGATGATGACGAGCACCATGCCGATCGCGAGCACGAGGATGTAGGAGTTCTGCTGGAAGATGTTGATGACGTTGTCGGGCGTGAGCGTGAGCCCGCCGGTCCAGAGCTGGAAGAAGATGATAAGCGCCACGAGGGCGAAGATCATCCCGAGCTGGCGGGTGTCGCCGGCAAAGATCTTCTTGACTGCGTTCATGGGGATCCTGTCGTCTCGTCGCTGGTCTCAGGCGGTGGCGCGGTCGCCGGTGGCGCCCTTGGAGCGGGTCATGAGCCGCATCAGCGACTCCTGGTCGGCCTGCTCACGCGTCAGGACACCGGTGATGGCGCCCTCGTTGATGGTGTAGATGCGGTCGGAGAGGCCGATGAGCTCGGGGAGCTCCGAGGAGACGAGGATGACGCCCTTCCCCTCCGCGGCCATCCGCTGGATGATCCCGTAGATCTCGAACTTGGCGCCGACGTCGATGCCGCGGGTCGGCTCGTCGAGGATGAGCAGGTCGGGCTCGGTGAAGAGCCACTTGGCCAGGACGACCTTCTGCTGGTTGCCGCCGGAGAGCTTGTTCACGCCCTCGTCGACGTTGGGTGCCTTGGTCCGCAGCGACTTGCGGTAGCCCTCTGCGAAGGTGTACTCCTCACGCTCGTTGACGGCCAGCCCGTGGGTGATCCGCTTGAGACGGGCCGACACGGTGGTCCGCTTGATGTCGTCGAGGAGGTTCAGGCCCAGACTCTTGCGGTCCTCGGTGACGTAGGCCAGTCCGGCGTCGATGGCGTCCGAGACGTGCCGAAGCGTGAGCTCCTTGCCGTTCATGAACATCGAGCCACCGAGGTAGATGCCGTAGGAGCGGCCGAACAGGCTGCGCATCAGCTCGGTGCGGCCGGCGCCCATGAGCCCGGCGAAGCCGACGATCTCGCCGCGGCGCACGGTGAAGCTGCTGCCCTTGCACACGAGCCGGTCCGGGACGCTCGGGTGACGCACCGTCCAGTGGCGGACCTCGAACAACGTCTCGCCGATGTCCGGGGTGTGGTCGGGGAAGCGGGACTCGAGGTCGCGCCCGACCATCCCGCGGATGATCCGGTTCTCGTCGACGCCGTCCTCCTTGACCCGCAGGGTCTCGATGGACCTGCCGTCCCGGATGATGGTGATCGCGTCGGCGATCTGCTCGATCTCGTTGAGCTTGTGGCTGATCATGATGCAGGTGACGCCCTTCGAGCGCAGCCCTGCGATGAGGTCGAGCAGGTGCTGGGAGTCTCCCTCGTTCAGGGCCGCCGTGGGCTCGTCGAGGATGAGCAGCTTGACGTCCTTGGAAAGGGCCTTCGCGATCTCCACGAGCTGCTGCTTGCCGACCCCGATGTCGCGCACCTTGGTGTCGGGGTCCTCGGACAGGCCCACGCGGGCGAGGAGCTCACGCGACCGGGCGCGGGTGGTCATCCAGTTGATGACGCCACCCTTGGTGACCTCGTTGCCGAGGAAGATGTTCTCGGCGATCGACAGCTCGGGGGTGAGCGCGAGCTCCTGGTGGATGATGACGATCCCGGCGTGCTCGCTGTCGCGGATGTTGTTGAACGCGACGGCGTTGCCGTCGAAGAGGATGTCGCCCGTGTAGCTGCCGTTCGGGTGGACCCCGGACAGCACCTTCATCAGGGTGGACTTGCCGGCGCCGTTCTCCCCGCAGATGGCCTGGACCTCGCCCCGGCGGACGACCATCGAGACGTTCGCGAGCGCCTTGACGCCCGGGAACTCCTTGGTGATGTCCTTCATCTCAAGGATGACCGTCCCGGGGGAGGTCAGGACGGGATCGGTCGGGCTGACGCCCTGGGGGCCTCGGGGCCCGGCATCGATGCTCATCTGGTTGGCACCCTTTCCCACGGCCACGACGCCGTCACGAAGGAACCCTGATTCTGACGCACTGCCCTCGCTGCCGGGTGGGGGTTCGGGTGATTCGTGCCGTCACAAGCCGATAACAATGGATCGCGTGCTGGCTCCACCGTGGGGCACCTCATTCCACCTGGTCGTCATCGACGATGACATCGTTGTCAGGCAATCGAGCAAACTGAACCCCATCAAGGGCTGTCCCGTCAAGGTGCACCCTGCGGCACGTGGATCATGTCCGTCACGGGTTCCGTCGGGCCAAGTGGCAGTTCGTCGTCCGGCACTTGACGAAGAGACAGGTCCCACAGATAGTTGGGCACCATGTCAACGTTGTCACCGAGGGGGCCGGGGCGGGTGCCGTTCGAGCGTCCCTCCCGACCGACGATGGCGGACGTGGCGACCCTCGCCCACGTCTCGATCAAGACGGTGTCGAGGGTGGTCAACCGCGAGGACGGGGTGCGACCGGAGACGGCCCGACGGGTCCGCGAGGTCATCGAGCAGCTCGGCTTCCACCGAAACGAGGGCGCCAGCACGCTCCGCAAGGGCCGGTCCACGAGCATCGGCCTCATCGTCGAGGACCTGGCCAATCCCTGGTACTCCCACCTCGCCTCGTCGATCGAGCAGGAGGCACGGCTGCATCAGCACCTGCTGGTCTCCGCGTCCGCCGAGGGGTCGAGCGAGCGCGAGTCACAGCTCGTCGACGCCCTGGTTGCGCGTCGGGTCGAGGGCCTCATCGTCGTCCCGGCGACGGCGGAGCCGAGCGAGGCGATCCGCCGCGCCGCCCTGGACATCCCCGTGGTCTGCGTCGACTCCCCGTCACCGGGCCTGGCCGTGGACGCCGTCCTCGGGGACAACGACGGCGGCACGCGCAGCGCCGTCGAGCACCTCGCTGCCCGCCGCCACGAACGGATCGGCTTCCTCGGTGACGACGCGGCGATCTGGACGGCCCAGCGCCGCTGCACCGCCTTCGTCGCGGCGTGCGAGTCGCTCGGCCTACCCGGTCCCTCCCGCACGGCTCTCGGGCCCTATCGCCCCGACGAGGTGACGGCCATGCTGCGTGAGTGGGGGTGCGGGCCCGCCCCGGTCACCGCGCTGGTCACCGGCAACAACAGGGTCACGCTCGACGTGCTGCGCGCGATGCGTCAGCTCGGGTCGACCTTCGCGCTCGTCGGCTATGACGACTTCGAGCTGGCCGATTTCCTCGAGCCGCCCGTCACCGTGATCCACCAGGACCCGGCCGCCCTCGGCCAGCGCGCGGTGCAGCAGATCTTCGCCCGCCTCGACGGGGACACGAGCGCGCCCCGCACGTTCGTCGTCCCGACCCTGCTCATCGTGCGGGGCTCGTCCCTGCGACGGCCTCCCTGAGCCGCCCTGGTCCCCGGCTCGGGGGAAGCGCTGGTTTGATGGGGGCATGGGACCCCCCGATCCACACTCCGACACCCCCGCCCTGACCAGGGAGATGGCGGGGCTCGCGGCGATGTTCTTCACCTCTGGTGTGGTGCACCTCGTGCGTCCCGCGGTGATGGAGCCGATGGTCCCCAGGTCGCTGCCGGGGCCCCGGCAGCTCATCTACGTCTCCGGAGTCGCCGAGCTGGTCTGCGCGGCAGGTCTGCTCCACCCCCGGACCCGCAGGATCGCGGGATGGGGGAGCGCGGCGGTCCTCCTGGCGGTCCTGCCCGCGAACGTCCAGATGGCAGCAACCGCCGAGAAGCGGGCCCGTCGGGACTCCGCCGACGCCATGAAGCTGGCCGTGTGCGTTGCCACGATCGCCCGCCTGCCGCTGCAGGTGCCACTCATCCGCACCGCCCTGAAGGCCGCCGGCCGCCTCCGCTGAGCCCCGGGGCGCAAGCGGCCGGGTTCGTGGGGAAACCTGACGACAGCGGGGTGTGGTCAGGTTTCCCCAGGCCCTGTCTCGATGACGCACCCCCGCCGGAGACAGGCTCTGGGAGGGCCGTCCCATCCCCGCGTCACCAGCAACGCGCCGATGTCGAGCGCCAACGCGCAGGGGGTGACTGCGACATCGGGCCAGAACGCCCGCGGTGTGGCCCAGCCCTCGCTCACCGTTGCCCGGTCACGCCGCCCGTCGCTCAGCCGCGCCTGCGCGCTCGAGTGGAAGGCCATCCCGTCGAGTTCCACCAGGACCCGCTGCTCGGTATACTCGTAGTGGTGATGCCCCCCGGCTGCCACCCGTGGACTGCGGGGCCGGCCGGGAGGCAGCCCGTGGGCCCGCTCGACGTCACGGACGTAGCGCACCTCGAACGTGCTCTGCGCCCCGGCCCCGATGTCGACGAGCGCCTCGGTGAGGAGAGTGCCCCAACGGTGGCCCCTCCGACGCGCCGGGGTGGCCAACAGTGCCTCGTCCCAGGTCAGCCCTCTCCGGCAGGCCAGCGCCGCCAGCGCGATCGCCTCGTCGGCGGTGCCTCCCTCGGCGAGGTCGAGCACGGTGTGCTCGACGGTGTCCGCGGCGGATGGGCGTGCTCGTCGGTCCGTCGGGCCAGGTCGCGGCACCGCTGGACATCGACCCCGTCCACCCCTCTCACCCGGCGGGTATGGGGGAGGAGGACCTCGATCACGGGGGCGGGCGCCTTGCGCAGGCCCAGGGAGAAGCCCGCGGAGCTTTCGACAGCACTGCGCCGTCGACCGCCGCCAGCACTGCTGCCATGGAACGCATCGGCCGGTCGTTGCGGCCGGGGGCAGTGAGGTAGACCCCGGGGTGGACCGTCACCCATCGCTTCGACCTGACCTTCCAGTCGATGCGCCTCGCGGGCACGCCGTGGGCGAGGAGCTGCCGGCGGATGAGCAGCGCGAACTGGCCCAGGGCAAGCGCATTGAGGGCCTCCCGATCCATGGCTCGAGCATCCACGAGGACGGGCTGGCGGGCCGGCGCTCATCCACAGGTCCGACGCGGGCGGGGCAGCGGGCGGCGGAACTGGTGTGAACGGCATACCGGGCACGGATATCCTGCTCAGGCTCGTCCCCACCACCTCGAGGAGCCCTCCGTGGCACTGCGTATGTCGACCCTGTTCCTGCGGACCCTGCGCGAGGACCCGGCCGACGCTGAGGTGCCGAGCCACCGGCTGCTCGTGCGGGCCGGCTACATCCGCCGCGTCAGCCCCGGCATCTACACGTGGCTGCCGCTCGGCCTCAGGGTGCTGCGCCGCGTCGAGCGGATCGTCCGCGACGAGATGGACGCGATCGGCTCGCAGGAGCTGCTCTTCCCGGCCCTGCTGCCGCGCGAGCCGTTCGACGCCTCGGGTCGCTGGACGGAGTACGGCCCCAACATCTTTCGCCTCAAGGACCGCAAGGGCGCCGACTACCTCCTCGGGCCGACGCACGAGGAGATGTTCACCCTCACGGTGAAGGACCTCTACTCCTCCTACAAGGACCTGCCACTGTCGATCTACCAGATCCAGACGAAGTACCGCGACGAGGCACGTCCTCGTGCCGGGCTCCTGCGCGGGCGCGAGTTCATCATGAAGGACTCCTACTCCTTCGCCGTCGACGATGCCGGCCTCGACAAGGCCTACGACCTCCACCGTGAGGCCTACGTCAGGATCTTCGACCGGCTCGGCTTCCACTACGTCATCGTCGCCGCGATGGCCGGAGCCATGGGCGGCAGCAAGAGCGAGGAGTTCCTCGCCACCGCGGAGAACGGCGAGGACACCTACGTCACCTGCCCACACTGCGGGTATGCCGCGAACGTCGAGGCCGTCAAGGTGCCCGTCCCGCCCGTCCTGGACTGGACGGACGCCCCCGTCAGCCAGGTCGTGGACACCCCGGGCACCCCGACCATCGCGAGCCTGGTGGGCCACCTCAACGCCCACGAGCCGCGTGCGGACCGTCCGTGGGCCGCAGCGGACACGCTGAAGATCGTCCTGGTCACGGTGACCCACCCGGACGACTCGACGGAGATCCTCGCGATCGGCGTGCCCGGCGACCGCGACGTCGACGAGAAGCGGCTCGGCGCCCAGCTCGATCCGTCTGTCGCCACCACGTTCGAGGCCTTCGACAAGCACCCGGCCATCGTGAAGGGCTACCTGGGCCCGCAGGCCCTCGGCGCCGACAAGGAGGCCAGGGTCCGCTTCCTCGTGGACCCGCGCATCGTCGACGGCACCCGCTGGGTCGCCGGAGCGAACATCCCCGGCAAGCACGTCGTCGACCTCGTCGCCGGCCGCGACTTCACGCCGGACGGGGTGATCGAGGCCGCCGAGATCCGCGAGGGGGACGAGTGCCCGAGCTGCGGGCACGGCCTCGTCGCGGCGCGCGGCATCGAGATGGGACACATCTTCCAGCTCGGCAGGAAGTATGCCGAGTCGCTCGGACTCAAGGTCCTGGACGAGAACGGCAAGCTCGTCACGGTCACCATGGGGTCCTACGGGGTCGGGGTCTCCCGGGCCGTGGCCTGCGTCGCCGAGGGCAACCACGACGAGTTCGGCCTCGTCTGGCCGCGCGAGATCGCACCGGCCGACGTGCACGTGCTGGCGACCGGCAAGGACGACGAGGTCTTCCTCAAGGCGCGAGAGATCACCGAGGGCCTGGAGGCGGAGGGCCTCGAGGTGATCTACGACGACCGCAGGGGCGTCAGCCCCGGGGTGAAGTTCAAGGACTCCGAGCTGATCGGCGTCCCGACGATCGTCGTCGTCGGGCGTGGTCTGGCCGACGGCACCGTCGAGATCAAGGACCGGCGCAGCGGGGAGCGACGCATCGTCGAGGTGGCGAGCGCCGTCCGCGAGGTGCTGGCCGAGGTCCGCGGCACCCGCGCCCCGTGAGCAGGACCGTCGGGGCGGTCATCTTCGACTGGGGCGGCACGATCACGCCCTGGCACACGGTCGACCTCGTCGAGCAGTGGCACGTGTTCGCAAGCCGGTTCCACGTCGACGACCCCGCCCTCGCCGCCGATCTTGCCGCGCGGATCCACGCCGCCGAGGACGCCGGCTGGAGGCGTGGCAGGCACGAGGGCCACGCCTCCGCACGCCTCGACGAGATCCTCGCGGAGGCAGGCGTCCACGGTGGTGACCCGCGCCACGAAGCCGGGCTCACGGCATACCGCGCGTACTGGGAACCGCACACCTGGACCGACCCGCAGATCAAGCCACTGTGGGAAGGTCTGCGCGACAACGGGATCCGGGTTGGTGTCCTGTCGAACACGATCTGGGACCGCGGCTACCACCGCGAGATCTTCGCCCGCGACGGGGTCCTCGGACTCCTCGATGCCGACGTCTACTCGAGTGAGACGCCGTGGGTGAAGCCGTCGCCGCAGATCTTCCGCGCGGCGGCCGCCGCCGTCGGAGTCGAGCCCGTCGACTGCGTCTATGTCGGCGACCGGTCCTACGAGGACGTCCACGGACCGCAGTCCGTGGGAATGCGCGCGGTCTGGGTGCCGCACAGCGACATCCCCGAGGACCAGCAGGTCTCGCACGAGGCCACCCCCGACGCAGTGGCGCACGAGCTGCTCGACGTCCTGGCCATCGTCGCCGCCTGGCGCTCCTGACGTGGTGGGCCGGTGACGCCGATGGACGACCCGACCCTGCTCACCGTCGGGCTCATGGGCGCCGCGGCGTTCCTCGCCGGCTGGGTCGACGCGGTCGTGGGCGGGGGTGGGCTGATCCAGCTGCCCGCGCTGCTGCTCGGCTTCCCGAACGCGACCCCGGCGCAGATCCTCGCCACCAACAAGTTCGGCTCGATCTTCGGCACGGCGACGAGCGCCGTGACCTACTACCGGCGGGTGCGGCCCGACCTACGGACCGCGCTGCCGATGGCCGCCGTCGCCTACGTCGGCGCGGTCGCCGGGGCGCTCATCGGCCTGCGCATCCCCAGGAGCGCGTTCAACCCGATCATCCTCGTCTGTCTCGTGGGGGTCGGGGCCTACACGCTCATCAGGCCCCAGCTCGGGCAGACGACGTCCCTGCGCTACTCGGGCCACCGGCACACGCTCGTCGCCGTCATGACGGGGTTCGTCATCGGCATCTACGACGGCGCCCTCGGCCCGGGCACCGGATCGTTCCTCGTCTTCGCCCTCGTCGGGTTGATGGGCTACGCCTTCCTCGAGGCGAGCGCCAAGGCGAAGATCGCCAACGTCGCCACGAATCTGGGTGCGCTGACCGTCTTCGCCCCCGGGGGCCACGTCATGGTGACCATCGGACTCGTCATGGGGGTGATGAACCTCTGTGGCGGCTACCTCGGCGCCCGGACCGCGGTCCGGCTCGGGAGCCGTTTCGTCCGCACCGTGTTCATCGTCGTCGTGTCCGCCTTCATCATCCGGATCTCGGCCCAGCTGCTCGGTATCTGGACCTAACCTCGGCGCGGGTCCCTCCCCGGGCTGGTGTCTCTCGGACCGTCTACCGCTGGGCCTTCGTCGCGTGCTCGACGCTCGCCGCGGTCGGCGGGGTCCTCGCGGCGTCACGTCTCGCGGCAGCGAACCAGAGCAGTGGCACGGGGGATGACAACCTCAACGCGATCGCCGCTGCCGTCATCGGTGGCACGAGCCTCTTCGGGGGGCGCGGCTCGGCGTTCTCCGCGCTCCTTGGCATGGTCGTCATCCAGTCCATCTCCAGCGGCCTGACGCTGCTCAACCTCGACTCGTCATTCCGATTCATGGTCGCCGGACTGGTGCTTGTCGCAGCCGTGTCCATCGACTCCGTGGCCAGGCGTTCCCTGGCCTCCCACGGACGCTGAGGGGCGGGGCTGACCAGCCCCCTCCGTGTGCCTACGATCAGGGCAGCGATCGGCACACGGCGGAGGGTGGATGGTGAACGAGGTCCTGCTCGGAATCGACATGGGTACGGGGAGCTCGAAGGGCGTCGTGGCACGCCCGGACGGCGAGATCCTCGCCACGGCGACGCGTCAGCGGCCCCACTCGATGTCCATGCCCCGTCCGGGATGGGCCGAGGTGGACGCAGCGGCGGTCTGGTGGGAAGACGTCGTGGCTCTGTGCCGTGAGCTGCTTCCCCAGACGCAGGGAGCCACGGTCGTCGGCCTGTGCGTCAGTGGGGTCGGGCCGTGCCTGGTCCTGTGTGACGACGACGACCGGCCGGTGCGTCCGGCCATCCTCTACGGCATCGACATGCGGGCCACCGCCGAGATCGAGGAACTCACTGCGCGTTACGGAGCCGAGGAGATCCTCGCTCGTGGCGGCACGCCCCTGTCGACCCAGGCGGTCGGGCCGAAGGCCTTGTGGGTCCAGCGTCACGAACCGCAGGCATGGGGCAGCGCAACGCGCTGGTTCAACTCTAGCTCGTTCGTCGTCCGCCGCCTCACGGGTGAGTACGTCCTGGACCACCACACGGCCAGCCAGTGCGACCCGCTCTACGACATCTCCGCAAACAGGTGGTACGCACCGTGGAGCGACGACGTCATGGCCGGCATGGAGATGCCCCGGCTCGCCTGGCCCAGCGAGGTCGTCGGGGAGGTGACGGCGCGGGCGGCAGCCCTGACCGGCATCCCGACCGGCACCCCCGTCTGTGCCGGGACCGTCGACGCGTGGGCGGAGGCGTTCAGTGCGGGAGTGCGCCGCCCCGGTGACCTCATGCTCATGTACGGATCGACCATGTTCCTCGTCCAGGTCCTCCAGGGGCTATCCACCCACCCCCAGCTGTGGACGACGGCGGGGATCGAGCCCGGCAGCTACACCCTCGCCGCGGGGATGTCGACGTCGGGGAGCCTGACCTCGTGGGTGCAGGACCTGGTCGGAGGGGCTCCTTTCGAGGAGCTCGTCCGAGAGGCCGGGGAGGTACCGGTCGGCGCGGACGGCCTGCTCGTCCTTCCCTACTTCGCGGGGGAACGGACCCCGATCTTCGACCCCCGAGCCCGAGGGGTGATCGCCGGCCTCAGCCTGCGCCACCATCGGGGGCACCTCTTCCGGGCCGTCTATGAGGGCATCGCCTTCGGCATCCGGCAGATCCTCGAGCTCCTGGACGGGGACGTCGACTCCGTCGAGCGACTCGTGGCGGTGGGTGGCGGCACCCAGGGCGGGCTGTGGACCCAGATCGTTAGCGACGTCACGGGAAGGGAGCAGACCGTCCCGGCCCAGACGATCGGTGCGTGCTACGGGGATGCCCTGATGGCGGCCATCGGCGTCGGGCTGGTGCCGCCCGAGACCAACTGGGCGGTGACGGGGCACACCGTGACTCCCGACCCGACGACACGAGCGGTCTACGACGCGCTGTACCGCGACTACTGCGAGCTCTATCCCGCGACGAGGCCCGTGGTCCACCGACTTGCCCGCCTCCAGGAGGAGGGCGCGACGCGGCGGTGAGCCCTGCTCACGTCATGGCCACGGTGTGTCCACAGGATCTTCACACGTTCGCCTCCGAGACTCTCTCCCATGAGCGCAGCCCCGTCGGTGACCGCAGGGACGGAGGCAACCGTGCCCGGCCGTGATCCCCTCACCCAGCCAACCAGACCTGCCGGAGCCACGGGGCGCCGCTCGCCACGTCCAGGGCGGGTCGACCAGCCGTGGTGGAGGGATGCCGCCGGCGTCCTCGCCTGGTTGTCGATGCTCGTCGTCGTCGCACTCTGGGTCAGCAACGGCGGCGTCCAGGGGCTGGGGTCGGTGTCCGGCGCCCTGACGACGACCGGCCGGCTCACGGGCCTCATCGCCTCCGACCTGCTCCTCATCCAGGTCCTGCTGATGGCGCGGATCCCATTCGTGGAGCGCAGCTACGGCCAGGACGAGCTCGCCCGACGACACCGCCTCGTGGGCTTCACCTCCTTCAACCTCCTGTGGGCACACATCGTGCTGATCACCCTCGGGTATGCCGCGTCGACGAGCCTCGGCCTCTGGGGCACCATCGTGGACTTCGTCCTCAACTACCCGGGGATGCTCCTTGCGCTCGCCGCCACCGGGGCGCTGTGCATGGTCGTCGTCACGTCGGTGAGGAAGGCGCGCGCCCGGCTGCGCTACGAGTCGTGGCACCTGATCCACCTCTACGCCTACCTCGGCGCCGGGCTCGCTCTGCCACACCAGCTGTGGACCGGCCTCGACTTCATCGGCAACCGCGCCGCCACCGTCTACTGGTGGGGCCTGTATGCCGCGGCCGTCGCCTCCGTGCTCGCCTTCCGGGTCGTCCTGCCCCTGGTCCGCAGCGCCCGGCACAGGCTCGTCGTCTCAGAGGTGGTCGACGAGGGCCAGGGCGTGACCTCGGTCGTCGTCACCGGCCGACGACTGGACCTGCTGGGAGTGCGCGCCGGCCAGTTCCTGCAGTGGCGCTTCCTCGGCGCGCCGGGCTGGACGCGCTCGCACCCCTACTCCGTCTCGGCGGCGCCGGACGGACACAGCCTGCGGATCACCGCAGCCCACCTCGGTGACGGGTCGTCCGCACTGGCGTCCCTGCGCCCCGGCAGCCGGGTCGCGGTCGAAGGCCCCTACGGCCGGCTCCACGCCGGGGTGCGGACGCGGCGCAAGGTCCTGCTCATGGCGTCCGGCATCGGGGTCACCCCGATGCGGGCCCTGCTCGAGGAGCTCTCCCAGCAGCCGGGTGACGTCACCCTGATTCACCGCGTGCGCGATCCCGGGTCGGCGCTCTTCTCCGAGGAGCTCGCCGAGCTCGCGCAAGCGCGGGGCGCCACCGCGCTCACCGTGCCAGGATCGCGGCTGCGCACCCGCCCGAGCTGGCTGCCGGAGTCGGCTGCCCACCTCAGTGACGTCGAGGCACTGCGCCACCTCGTGCCCGATGTGGCTGAGCGGGACGTGTTTGTCTGCGGCAGCCCGCAGTGGATGGACCATGTGGTCGCCGCGGCCGAGCAGGCCGGGGTGCCCCGCGAGCACGTGCACGTCGAGCGCTTCAGCTACTGACCCCGCAAGACCTCCAGACCGCCAGACCTCCACGCCGGAAGGAGACCGGGAAGTGCGCCGCATCGTCACCTGGATCCTCAGCACCGTCACCGTCCTCGTGCTGCTCTTCAGCTATCACACCTCCACCTCGAGCGCGACGGCCCCGGCCGAGCAGGTGGCAGCCGGTGGCGCCACGAGCGGCCGCGCGCCGGTCGATGCCCCAGGACCGGCCACCTCGAACGGCTCCGGCTCACCCGCCGAGGCAGCGCCCGACGACAACGGCTCCGTGGCCGCCCCGGGCAGTGGCTCCGGCTCGGCTACGTCCGGTTCGGCTGCGTCCGGTTCGGCTGCGTCCGGTTCGACTGGGTCGGCCCAGACGGGCGGCTCGACGGTCGCCGGCAACGCGGTCGACACCCGCTTCGGGCCGGTCCAGGTGCAGATCACCGTGGCCGGCGGCAAGATCACCGCGTCCGACGTCCTCCAGGTGCCCATGCGGGACCGCCGGGACCAGATGATCAACAGCTCGGCCGTCCCGATCCTGAACCGGGAGGCGGTCTCGGCGCAGAATGCGAAGATCGACACGGTATCGGGCGCCACCTACACCTCCGATGGCTACGCACAGTCGCTCCAGTCGGCGATCGACAAGGCCCATCTGTGAGCCGACGCGCCTGGGTCGAACAGATCATGGGGATGCCGATCAGCATCCACGTTCGCAGCGACTGCGTCGACGACCCACGGACCGCCCGGGCCGTCCAGGGCGCCTTCGCCGACCTGGCCCGGATGGACGACCTCTTCTCGACCTACCGTGAGGAGTCACAGCTCTCCCGCCACCATCGCGGCGAGCTGAGCCTCGCTCGCGCCGACCCGCTGCTGGCGCATTCCCTGCGGCTGGGACGCGAGGCCGAGGCACTGACCGTCGGGGCGTTCACGACCGATCTGCCGGGTCCGGACGGCGTCCGCCGATTCGACCCCACCGGTCTCGTGAAGGGGTGGGCCGTCGACCGTGCGGCCGAGTCACTGACGGCACTCCCGGGGGCGTCGTGGTGCGTCAATGCCGGCGGTGACGTCCTCGTCGGGCGCCACCTCCATGTCCCACCCGTGGGTGAGGACGCCGCCCCGTGGCGGATCGGGGTCGAGGACCCCCGGGACCGCGAGAAGATCGCGGCGGTCGTGCCCCTCACCGTCGGCGCCGTGGCGACCTCCGGCACGGCGGCGCGCGGCGCCCACCTCTACGACCCGGTCACCGGCACGATGGTGGGGCGCAGCGGTTCGATGACCGTGGTGGGCACGACGCTCCTCTGGGCAGACATCTGGGCCACCGCCCTCTTCGTCGGAGGGCCCGACACCGCAGCAGCCTTCTCGCGTCACGCTGCCGACTGCCAGTCCTTCGCTGCCTGAGGGCGAGAGGCAGTCATTCCGGAGACGGTTGGAGAGCCCCGACGAGCGCTGCCACGGTGGTCACCGGACGGTCGCACACAAACCCCCGGCACACGTAGGCCGCCGGCTCGCCGCCCACGAGGGGTCGGTCGGCCAGCAACGGTATGCCGGGTGCATCGGGCTCGCCGGCCACGAGGACGAGCCCGGGGGAGAGGGCTTGGCGGACCACCGCTGTCAGGGCTGCCGCAGCCGGTCCGCTGCCCACCACCGCGACCTGGAGCGGGCCGGCCTCCCGGGCCTGCGCCACGGCCAGCGTCCACCCGGCGAACCGGGGGTCGCGCCCCGCGACGGATCCGCCGGCATCGACGGCCGAGGACGCTGCCGCCACGTGACGCGGCGACCCGGTGAGGGCGCCGTAGCCCAACAGGGCTCCGGCGAGGGAGGACTGACCGGACGGCTCGGCGTTGTCGGCGGCGCTGTGCGGCCGGGCAAACAGGGCCTCGGCGTCGTCGGCGGTGTCGTGGAATCCCCCCTGCCCTGACCCGAACCGCTCGAGGGCAACGTCGAGCAGCCCGCCTGCGGCCTCGAGCCAGCGCGCCTCTCCCGTGGCCTGACAGAGGGCCTGCAGCCCCTCGGCGAGGTTGCCGTGGTCATCTGCGACCCCTGCAGCAGCCCCGACGGCGCCGTCCCGTGACGATCGGCGCAGCCGCCCGTCGACGACGTGGACGTCGAGCACGAAGCTCGCACAGGCCGCGGCCGCCTCGACGTAGCGGTCCTCGCCGAGAGTCGCTCCGAGGTCGGCGAGGGCGGCGATGGCCAGTCCGTTCCAGGACGTGACGACCTTGTCGTCCCGACCCGGTTGCGGCCGGGTCGCCCGCGAGGTGAGCAGGCGTGCCCGGGCGTCAGCCCACCAGCTCGGGTCCTGTGGATCCTCCCTCAGCTGCAGGGTCGAGGACCCGTGCTCGAACGTCCCGGCCTCGGTCACCGACAGCAGCCGGGCCGCTGCGCGCCCGTGCTCGTCACCGAGGACACCGACAAGCTGCGCCGGGCTCCAGGCATAGGTCAGGCCCTCGACGCCGTCGGTGTCCGCATCTAGGGCGGAGGCGAAGCCGCCCTCGTGCGTCCCCAGCGCCCCGATGATGAAGTCCGCTGTCTCGCAGGCGATCCGGCGTGCGAGCTCCGCCCCCGTCGCCTTCCACCAGTGGAGGTAGACGCGGACGAGCTGGGCGTTGTCATAGAGCATCTTCTCGAAGTGGGGGACCACCCAGGCGGCGTCCACGGCGTACCGGGCGAAGCCGCCGCCGAGCTGGTCGTAGATCCCCCCGCGGGCCATCGCCTCGCAGGTCCGCGAGGCCATCTCGAGCGCGACCGGGTCCCCGGTGCGGCCGTGGTGGCGCAGCAGGAACTCGAGGACCATGGACGGCGGGAACTTCGGGGCGCCCCCGAATCCGCCCCCGGCGGTGTCGAATCCGCGATGCAGGGTGGCTACGGCCTGGTCGAGGGTCGCGCGTGTCACCGCGTCAGCGGCTGCCGGCGCGATCCCGGTGCGGATGGCGTCAGCGATGTGTGCCCCGCTGGCGAGGACCTGGTCCCGCTGGGTCCGCCACGCCTCGCCGACCGCGCCGAGCAGCTGGAGGAACTGGCCCTTGGGGAAGTAGGTGCCGCAGTAGAACGGGTCGCCGTCCGCGGTCATCAGCACCGTCATCGGCCACCCGCCGTGACCGGTCGTCGCCGTTGTCGCTGCCATGTAGACCGCGTCGATGTCGGGCCGCTCCTCGCGGTCGACCTTGATCGCGACGAAGCCGGCGTTGAGCACGCCGGCGACCTCGGCGTCCTCGAAGCACTCGTGGGCCATGACATGGCACCAGTGGCAGGCGGCGTATCCCACCGAGAGGAGGACCGGCACGTCCCGCTCGCGGGCCTGCGCGAAGGCCGCCGGTTCCCACTCCCACCACTCGACCGGGTTGTCGCGGTGCTGAAGGAGATATGGACTCGTCGCTCTCACAAGGCGGTTCGGCATGTCCTCACCCTAGGTGTCGGCCACCGTGGTGCCCAGGCGCCGCGGTGAGCTCAGACCGGGACGTCGTTGGGGGGAGGCAGC
>NZ_JBKJPP010000034.1:0-4520 GCF_046595215.1 Lapillicoccus sp.
CGCGATCCGTCCGGTCTCGTCGGGCGGTGTGAAGCCGAGCGCCTCGGGCGGCGCGGCGTAGATCTCGACGAAAGCGCGCCGGTATGCCGGGACGGTCACCGCACGTTCGCCGGTCTCCCAGTAGGCGAACATCCTCTTCAGCGACGCGCCTGACGGCGCCGCGCCACCGGCCCGCGCGACGGCACCCTCGAACCGCCGCATGGCGCCCGCCTGGCTCCAGCCCAGCCTGAGGCGGGCGAGCTTCAGCGGCGGCTCGAGCCCCTGCTGGGAGTCACCTGCAGTCATCCCTCGTCACCTAGTCCCGCCGGCCGCTTGTCGTGAAACGTGGTTTCCGTCGACGACAGACGGAGGACACGTCGTGATTCCACGAGACACCATCCATGGTCGGACTGACACAGGTCACCGGCAACGGAGGCCAGGGTGCCAGAACAGGGTTGTCCACAGGTCGGGCGCCGCCGTGCGATGTCCACAGATTGCCTCATCCGTGATTGCTGCGGGCGAGCCGAACGGTGCCTTATGGGGTCAGGACGACACAGACAACGGGGGGCCTCGACGCCCGCCTCAGGCTCCGAGGGGGAGACGATGAACGCAAACGACACCGAGGCGGACCGCCAAGGACTGTGGGAAGCACTCGTGCGATGTCCACCCTTGTCGACCCAGTCACCGGACCGGGACCGGCTCTGGCTCGTCGTCAGGGACTGCATCTGCACTCGGGGGACGGCGGCGGTCACCCCGCTCGGGTCGTCGTCGCAGATCCTCGTCACCTCCGAATACGCCAGCGACGAGCTGATCGCCGCGATGTCCTGGCTGCGTGCGCACGACGACGATGCGCGGAAGCTGCGCCCGCTGGAACTTTTCATCATGCTGCGCGGGGTCGCGACAAGGGGAGCGAGCGGGTCCGGGCGGGCTGCGCAGGCGGACGCGCTGCATGGCATGACCGGCGTCGAACAAGGCCAGCCCGTCCGCTGGCGCAACCTCGACGGGACGGGTGCAGCATGACGTTCGTCGACTGGGTCGTCACCGAGCTGGACATCACCTCCGCCGAGCTGGCCCGGACGCGGCTCGTCCCGGCGTTCGAGGTCCTGCTGTCCCGGGTCGAGGAGGCCCGACGGCGCGGCGCCAGGGACCCGCTCGTCACTGTCTCGGCCAAGCGGGCCGGTGGCAACTCCCGTGCCTGCACACGGCGGATGCTCGCGCAGCTGGGCTACACCGACGCGCAGCGTCGAGCCATGCACCGACTGCTTGCGGGCTCGCCAAGCGGATGGCCAGGACTCCTGGCCCTGTACTGCTACCAGGTGGAGATGTCGGCTCATCAACGCCACTACGCCCGTCGCCAGCTCTCGACGATCGGGACGGTCTGGGTCACCGGACAGCCAGCGAAGAATCGTCAGGGTGGCGACGAAGCGGTGCAAGCGCGGGGTGCGTGAGCATCGCCTCCGGGCCGTAGAGACGTGCCACACCCGCGACGGCGACCACCGGCGCGCCTGGCCCAGACAGCGACCGCGGTCGTCCGTCCCCGAAGTCGAGCACGACGTACCCCGCCTCGAGATCGGCGGAGAACCCCACGAGACCCTCCCACCAGAGCGACACGAGTTCGCCGCTGTCCAACCGCACGAGCAGGCGTCGATCGGAGACCAACGACTGCGTCCACCGAGGCAGCGACCAGGCGCCGTCCACCCAGATGCGTAGCCAGCCATCGACCAGCCGACGAGCAACCTCGCCCCCCTCGAGGACAACCCCGGCAGTCATGGCGTCGAGAGACTGGCCCCTGCCGCCGGCGAGCTCGAGGGCCAAGTGGCGCGCGTCGGCATACGAAACGTCCATGCCGGTCAGAGCCTTCGCTGCTCGACTGCGCTTCCGCACGCGGGTCACCTCCCCTCGTCTCGGGAACAACTTTGCCCCGTATGCCGGACAGCGCAAGTCGCGCACGACATGGTGCCCCCTCCCCCTGGTCAACGTCCGTGCCTTTCTTGAAGCTCGTCGTGCCGCTCGGAGCCCTGGCAGTCCTCGGCCTGATCTTCGGGGTGATCCTCCTCGGAGGGGTCACCGGTGCAGACGCGTCGCAGCTGACGCCGTCGCCCGTGTGTGCCTCGTCCGGTCCGGTGTCGGGGCTCTCGGACGCTCAGGCGCAGAACGCGCGAACCATCGTTGCGGTCGCCTCGGGCCGAGGCGGAGATCGGGGCGCCCTGATCTCGCTCATGGTCGGCCTCGCCGAGTCCCAGCTCAGAGTCCTCTCGAATCCCAATGTCCCGGCTGGGCTGGGGCTTCCGGCTCAGGGGGCCGGGTCGGACCACGACTCGCTGGGGATCTTTCAGCAACGCGCGGGGTGGGGAAGCGCCGCCCAGCGGATGGATCCCGTCGTCTCGACCAACCTCTTCGTCGACGCGCTGACGTCATCGCCCGGGTGGGCCACCACCAACCCCTGGGAGTCTGCGCAGACCGTCCAACGGTCCGCCTTCGACGGCCGTCCCACCCCGACCAACCACTACTCGGCCGTCTACGGCGAGAACTACCTGGCCCAGCTTGGTCGGGCGAGCCAGATCCTCAACACCGTCCAGACATCCAGGCCCGCCCTCGGCTGCGGGGCAGCAACCGGTGACCCACCGCCTGGCCCCACGGACGCCTACGGGCTCCCGTCCGGCTACGCCATCCCGGCGGCCAGCACACCCTCGGCACGCTCGGCCATCGCCGTCGCACTCGCCCAGCGGGGCAAGCCCTACCTGTGGGGAGCGGTCGGCCCCGACCGCTACGACTGCTCAGGGCTCATGCTGCGGGCGTGGTCCGCTGCCGGCATCCAGCTGGACCGCACCACACAGCAGCAGGTCACCGACGGAACCGGCAGCTCCCTGACGCGAGTCGAGCCAGGCGACCTCATCCTCATTCCCGGCAGCGACGGCTCCCTGGCGGCACCTGGCCACGTCGGCATGTACCTGGGAGGCGGGCTCGTCGTCCATGCCCCGCACACCGGCGACGTCGTGCGCGTCGTCACCCTCTCCTCCTACACGGCCGGCGGGGTCTCCGCTGTGCGCCACATCGGCTGAGATCGCGCCGATGGTGCCCCGCCCGCGCAGTAGCCGACACGACCACCCGACCGGCACCCGTCTCCTCCGAAAGGCGTTCCGATGATCCCGACCGTCGACATCCAGCCCAACACCAACGGCCTGCCCGGGCTGACCGCTCTCGAGCAGATTGTTGGAGCCCTCCTCACACTCGGCCTCATCGCGGCCGTGGCAGGGGTCGCGCTCTCGGCGATCGCGTGGGCCATCGGGTCCCACTCGGCCAACCCGCACATCGCCGGCAAGGGCAAGACCGGCGTACTGGTCGCTGGTGCCGCCGCCATGCTCATCGGCGCGGCCAACACGCTCGTCACGTTCTTCACCACCGCCGGAGCGGCCGTCCGATGATGAGGCGGCGCAGGCGCAGCACGACCCGGCCATTACGCGTCCGGCGCGGTCTCCTCGCACTCACGGCGGGCACCTTCGCGGTTGCTCTGGCCGTCGGGGCACTCGTTGCAGGGCACACCGGTGCGACACCCGAAGGCGCACCCGGACGCGTCCTGCCGCTGCCCGGCGCCATGACGTCCGCCAGCGGCTCCACCGCACCCACCGCCTCCACTGCAGCGTCGTCACCACCGGACGGGCAGCTGTCCCGCGCGACGGCCATGCCCGCGGTCACTGCGACGACCACGCCAGCCGATCTTCCGGCCGACGTCATGGCTCAGCCAGACCTCTTCGCCCGCGCGTTCGTCACCCGACTCCTGACGCAGGACTATCGACAGCCTCGCACCGAGCTGCTGGGGTGGGTGCAAGCACACGCCGCCCAGTCCACCGACCCGTTGGTCATGGGCCTGATCCCGTCCGACCTCAGGGACAAGTGGGCCGTCTTCTCCGTGACCGACACGGGTTCGGGTCCTGCTCCCGTCCCGACCCCAACGGAGTGGGAAGGCCTGGCGGGCAGGAGCGCCCGGACGACCGTCCAGATCCAGCACGTGAACCAGCCGTACTCGTGGACGTCAGCGGTCGCCACCGGGCGAATCACCGATGCGGGCGTGACCGGCCGTGAAGTCACCGCCCTGGTCACGTTGCACACCGTCGACGACGGCTCCCCCCACACGGCGACCACGAGCGTGGCCCTGAGCTTCAACCTCGAGGGGCCCCCAACTCGAGACCACTGGGGCTTCGTCACGCTCGCGGCATACACCGTCGTGCCGCTGGCGGGCTCATGAGCTGCGACGGGGCCCAGGCACTGAATCCCCTCTGCCAGACGGGCGACTTCCTCGCATCGCAGAGCCAGAACGCCGTCAACGGGTCCTTCGCCGCCATGTCCGACCAGTTCGGCGCAGCGGCGATGAACGCGACGACCTGGCTCTGGGCCCAGATGGACCAAGCCACGAGCCTGGACCTGACCTCCCCGGACCTGGCCCGCGAGATGGTCGCCACCTCCGCCATCGCCGGAGTTCTGTGTCTCGGGCTGTTCCTTCTCCAGCTCACCACCTCCGCCCTGCGCCGGGAGCCCGCAGC
>NZ_JBKJPP010000100.1:0-33284 GCF_046595215.1 Lapillicoccus sp.
ACGTCCACCGACGCCATCGTCCTGCTGCGCAGCGACCACAAGGAGGTGCGCAAGCTCTTCACCGAGTTCCAGTCCCCGAAGACGACACAGGCGCGCAAGGGGAGCATCGTCGCCAAGGTCATCGAGCTGCTGACCGTGCACACCTACATCGAGAATGAGGTGATGTACCCGCAGGTGCGTTCCCTCCTGCCCGAGCTCGAGGCGGACGTGCTCGAGTCCTATGAGGAGCACCACGTCGCAGACATCCTGGTGATGGAGCTCGCCGTCCTCAAGCCGGGCGACGAGCGGTTCGAGGCCAAGACTACGGTGCTCATCGAGAACGTCACCCACCACATGGACGAGGAGGAGCAGGACTGGTTTCCCAAGGTCCGCGAGGGACTCGGCCGCAAGAAGCTGCAGGAACTCGGGCAGCTGCTCCTCGAGGCGAAGAGGACGGCGCCGCGCTCCCCGGCGCAGCCCAGCGCCCTCAAGAAGGTCGTCGACGCCGTCATCGCGTAGCAGTGCCGCGATCGGGGGATCCGTGTCCACCCCGACCGGTGGAATGACGCAGGGCCCGATCACCGACGTCCTCGCCGCCCTGCAGGACCGGCTCGACGCACTGCCGCCGGGAACCCCGTCCCAGCACCAGTTCCTCGCCACCTACCGGCGGACCACCCGGGCCGTTGGGGCGGCGATCGGCGACGGCCTGGACGTGGTCGGGTGCCTCGCCCGTGGTGTCTGGCGTTCGATTCCCCGCCGTCGTTGCCGCCACTGCGCCACGTCCTGCTCGGCATCAACGCGCACCTCAACTACGCCCGGCTCCTCGGGCCGGAGGCGTATGCCGTGAGGCTGGGCGAGATTGAGCTGCTCAGTGCCGCTCGCATCGCCGACCTGCTGGCGCCCGGTCAGGTGCTGCTGCGCCTGGCTGTCGCCGGGTTCGGGGTCGTCCTGCCACCACCTGAGTGACTCCGGCCACCAGGGACGGGGTGGTGGGCCGGGTCGCGGGCGCATCGTCCAAGATGGGGGTCTGGAGACGACGCCCACCTCCTCCAGCACGCCCGCCACCGGATGCCAGAGAGAGGCCCGACGTTGACCCCCACCCAGGCAGTGCCCCGCGCAGAGCTGCCCGAGGCGTTCGACGAGGTCGCGGACCGCTACGACCTGATGGTCGCGATGAACCCCGGCTACCACGCCCACCTTCGCTCCTCCGCGACGGTGCTCGTCACCTCGCTGGCCGACTCGGTCGTGCCCGGCCGCCCGTTGCGCCTGCTCGACCTCGGCTGCGGCTCGGGCGCCTCGACACGGGCGCTCGTCACGGCGCTCGAGACGGCGGGCGCCGCCTCCGAGCTGATCGGGGTCGACGCCAGCGCAGGGATGCTGCGGGAGGCCCGGTCCAAGCGCTGGCCTCCGCAGGTCAGCTTCGTCCACGCCCGCGCGGAAGAGCTCGCGGACCAGGCCGTCGTCGGCGGTGATGCGGGACTGGACGGCGTCTTCGCGGCATACCTCGTGCGCAACGTGAGCGCGCGCGACGAGCTGCTCGCCACCCTCCACGGGCTGCTGCGGCCCGGTGGCGTGGTGGTCCTGCACGAGTACTCCGTCGCCGGCAACCCCCGCGCGGCGGCGATCTGGACCGCCGTATGCCGTGGGGTCGTCGTCCCGCTCGGCTGGGTCACCTCCCGCCGCACGCGGCTCTACTCCTACCTGTGGCGCAGTGTCATGGACATGGACTCGACCGCCGAGCTGATGGACCGGCTGGTGCGGGCCGGGTTCGAGGACGTGCGCACCCGGTCGGTGCGCGGCTGGCAGCGCGGCATCATCCACACCTTCCACGCCCGCCGGCCACGGTGACCTGGCAGCCGGGGCGCGACCCGCGGGCGGTGCGCCACCCGAGCCCGGTGGCCGGGGGGCCGCTGCCTGCGGGGACCCGGCTGCCTCCGCGCAGCCATGACGGCGTCGTGGTCGTCGGTGCCGGCGTGGCCGGTCTCGCGGCGGCGGCCGGACTCCTCGAGCGGGGCGTGCCGGTCACCCTGGTCGAGCGCGAGGACACCCTCGGCGGGCGGGTCCGGGCGTGGCCGGTCTCGCTGCCCGACGGGAGCGCCACGCAGATGAGCCGGGGGTTCCACGCCTTCTTCCGGCAGTACTACAACCTGCGCTCCCTGCTGCGGCGGGCGGACCCGGCTCTCGAGCACCTGCGGGCCCTGGCGGACTACCCGCTGCAGCTGGCGGACGGACCCCGTGACTCCTTCGCCAGGATCCCGACCACGCCTCCGCTCAGCGTCGCGGCGTTCGTGGCCCAGAGCCCGAGCTTTCCGCTCAGTGCACTGCGGCGGGTCGACGTCCGGGCCGCGCTCGGCCTGTTCGACGTCGACTTCCCGCAGACGTTCACCGACTACGACGGTGTCAGTGCCGCCCAGGTCCTCGACGGCCTGCGCTTCCCCGAGCAGGCGCGCCACCTCGCCCTCGAGGTCTTCGCCCGCAGCTTCTTCGCCGACCCGCGCGAGTTCTCCGGTGGCGAGCTCGTCGCGATGTTCCACGCCTACTTCGTCGGCTCCGCCGAGGGACTGCTCTTCGACGTGCCCGACAACGACTACGACACCGCACTCTGGGGCCCGCTGGCGGCCTACCTGCAGCGACGCGGGGTGCGCGTTCTCACGGGGACGACGGTCGAGGCGCTCGAGTCCGAGGTGGGCAGCGACGGGACGCCCGGCCAGATCCGCGTCGTCGTCAGCGGGCCGGACGCGCCCGACCGGCTGACCGCCGACGCCGTCGTCCTCGCGCCCGACCGCGCCACCCTGCAGCACCTCGTCGCGGGAGCCGCGTGGCTGGGCGACGCCGGCTGGCGGGAGGGCGTCGCCGGTCTCACCTCCGCTCCGCCTTTCGCGGTCTGGCGGCTGTGGCTGGACCGGCCGCCGCTCGACGGGTCGCCGCCCTTCCTCGGCACGAGTGGCTACGGCCCGCTCGACAACGTCTCGTTCGTCGACCAGTTCGAGCGGGGCGCGGCCGACTGGGCGCACGAGCACCGCGGCTGTGTCGTCGAGCTGCACGCCTACGCCCTGCCGCCGGGCACGGTGGACGAGGACCTGCGGGCCGAGCTGCGCCGGCAGCTGCACCGCCTGCACCCCGAGCTCGACGACGCGCAGGTGCGCCACGAGGAGTGGCTGGTCCGGGACGACTGCCCCCTGGCGGGACTCGACCCCTGGGCCCGGCGCCCGGGAGTTGGCACGCCGGATCCGCGCGTCGTGCTGGCCGGGGACGGCATCCGGTGCGACTACCCCGTCGCCCTCATGGAGCGGGCCGCGACGACCGGCTGGCTCGCCGCGAACAGCCTCCTGGAGCGGTGGGAGCTGCCCGGACACGACCTGTGGACCGTGCCGCTCACCGGCCGCGTCCCGGGCGTGCGCACCGTCCGCTCGCGGATGCCGACCGCCCGCTGAGCACGGGTCGGGGCGTCAGCCGCCGTAGGAGTCCCCGCGCGAGCGCAGCAGCCAGCGCCGCTCGGCATATGCCAGGTCGTCCACCCAGAGCTGGGCCGCAGTGGCGGCCATCCGGGGTCGAACCAGGCGTGCCACACGCCGCGCGACCGCGAAGCCCGTCCGATCCGAGTGCGCGATGGTGGCCTCGGTCATCACGGTCACCGGACGCCCGAGCCCGTCGAGCCCGATGGGCGTCGCGTGCGTCTCCACGACGCTCCCCGAGCCCTCGCCGTCGACGATCGTCATGACGATGGTGCGCGCATCGGGGCAGGCGAACTCGGCCCGCACCGGCACTCCCCACGTGCGCGAGAGCCGGAAGGTCACGTCCACGACGAGCGTGCCCTCGTCGCTGGCGCCGTCGTCGACCGTGAGGTGACTGAAGGCGTAGGGGTGGTACCACGTCCCGTGCCAGGGGTCGAGACGGTTGGCGACGATGTCGACGGGCTCGCAGATCCCGCGTACCGCGATCACCGCGTCGATCGACGTGCCCAGCGGTGGGCGGGCTGTCATGGTCGGCTGGTCCGCGGGCACCTCACCCTCCGCCGGCAGCCGCACCCACATCAGGACCCCGTCGTCGAGCGCGGGGTACGGCGACCATCCCGGCTGCCCGCCGGCCCCGAGCGACAGGCCGTGCCAGCGGCAGGAGATCCTGCCGCCCCTGACCTCGCAGTCGTCGAGCAGGGCGCCGAGGTGGGGGCACGACCCGGGCCCGGCCAGCAGCCCCCCGTCCTGGTCGCGCCACAGCGTGACCTCCCGACCGGCGACCGGGCGCACGAGGGAGCGGTCCGCGCCGAGGGACCTGCTGGCCCCCACGACGTACCAGCCACCCGGGTCCCTGCGTTGCGACGCCTCGACAGCCGCGCGGATCCGCGCGGGACGTGCCTGGCGCCACGTCCCGTCGAGGCGGCCTCGGCGCTCGGCGGGGACCCGGCGGACCGGGACGCGTTCGGCGATCGCGGCGGAGGGGGTGCTGCGCAGGGTCATGCCAGGACTGCCTTTCGTCGGGGCGGCCCGAGGACCATGACCTGGGCGCTGAGGGCCGCCTTGCGCCACGTGGGGACTCTGACCCGGGCGGAGAAGACGTCGTAGTCATTGTCCTCGATGCGCTCCAGGATCCGTGAGTAGAGCGCCTGTGCCGCGCCCACGCAGCGGGCCGAGGCCGCCGGCAGCAGCGGTATGCCGTGGCTCGCCTCGGCGTAGAGCCCGCGGTTGCGCTCGATCTCGAAGCGCATCAGCGCTTTCCACTGCGGACTGGCGATGCGGGCCGCGGGGTCGGCGCCGAAGCGGCGCAGGTCCTCCTGGGGGACGTAGACCCGGCCGCGGTCGAGGTCCTCGCCGACGTCGCGCAGGAAGTTGGTCAGCTGGAAGGCCAGCCCGAGCGCGCGGGCCGGCCCGAGCGCCGCGGGCGAGGTCGGGCGCAGCACCGGCAGCATCATCTCGCCGATGACCGCGGCCGAGCCGTCCATGTAACCGAGCAGGTCCTCCCACGTCTCGTAACGGGTCGCCGTGAGGTCCTGTGCCATCGCCCCGAAGAACCGGTCGAACCGCTCGTCCTCGATCCCGCAGGCGCGGACCGTGTGGGCCACGGCGGTCATGACCGGGTCGGTGGTGGGCTCGCCCGCCCGAGCCGCCCGGAAGGCGGCCGCGAAGTCGTCGAGCCGACGCGTGGTCCCCGCCGCGGCGGCCGGGGAGGTCGCCCCGTCGGCGTCGACGATGTCGTCCGCGAGCCGGCAGAGGGCATACACCGCGTGAACGTGGCGTCGTTGGGGAGCGGGGAGCAGGGCCGCGCCCCAGAAGTACGTCGTGCCATATCGCCTGGTCAGCAGTGCGCACTGCCGGTATCCTTCTCGCAGAAGGGTGCTCGCTGGCGGGGTGCCGGGGACGGACGGAGGCTCGACGGACCCGGTCATCGCGTCCGCCTCACGGGCCCCCGGCCGCCGCGCGGCAGGTAGGCGTCGACCCGGTCGGCGGCGAGCTTGCCGCTGATCAGCACCATCGGCACGCCCACACCGGGGACGGTCCCGGAGCCGGCGAACATCAGGCCCGGCACCCGCCGCTCGCGGTTGCTCGGTCGGAACGGCCCGGTCTGCAGGAACGTGTGGGCCAGCGCAAAGGGCGTACCCTCGCGCATCCCCATGTCGCGCCACTCGATCGGGGTGACGAGCCGCTCGCTGACGATGTCGGTGGGATAGCCGTTGGTCTCGAGGAAGGCCAGCAGCCGCTCACGCATCGGCTCGCGCTCGCGGGACCAGTCGATCCGGCCCGAGAGGTTGGGGACGGGCTCGAGGACGTAGAGCGTCGAGTCCCCGTCAGGAGCCAGCGACGGGTCGGAGAGGGTGGGCACGGAGACCAGCCGTGACGGGTCCGGCATGAAGGTCCCTTCCTTCATCAGCGCGTCGAACGCCCCGTTCCAGTCCTGACCGAAGTGGATGTTGTGGTGGCTGGTGCCCTCGGCGGGCGCTCCCTTCGCGCCGACGTGCCATACGACGGCCGACGGCGAGTAGGTGCCGCGCCGGACCACCCGCGGCGGCTTGAGCTGCGGCAGGAGGTGGTCGTAGGCCACAGGGAGGTCGAGGGTGCACACGACGGCGTCCGCCCGGATCTTCTCGCCGTCCTGCAGCGCGACGCCGGCGATGCGGCCCTCGCGATCGAGCAGCAGTCGGTCGACCGTGGCCCCGAACCGCAGGTCGGCCCCGGCCTTGGACGCCGCGGTCGCGAGCGCGGCCGGGACCGCGTCCATGCCCCCCTCGGGAAACCAGACGCCCTCGATGGAGTCCATGTAGGTGATGACCGCATAGATGGCGAGGGCCTCCTCGGGCGGCAACCCGGCATACAGCGCCTGGAAGCTGAAGAGGCGGTGGAGCCGCTCGTCCTTGAACCAGCTGCGGATCGACGGTCCGAGCCTGCGGAAGCCGCCCATCCGCACGAGCCGCGCCGCGGCCAGGGGTGACGAGAGCAGGTCGAGGGGGCTGTCGAAGTTGGCGTCGATGAAGTGCGGCATCTCGAGGCGGTAGAGCCCCCGCAGCCAGATGACGAAGTCCTCGAAGGCCGCCGCGTCGACGCTCCCGCAGGTGCGGGCGATCTCCTCGCGCATGGCCTCGACGCCGTGGCGCACCATGATCTCGCTGCCGTCGGCAAAGCGCGCCCGGTATGCCGGGTCGAGACGTCTCATCGGCAGCAGCTCCCGCAGACTGCTCCCGGCAGCCCGGAGCGCGTCGTCGACGAGATCGGGCATGGTCATCACCGTGGGGCCGGTGTCGAAGGTGAACCCGTCCTGCCTCACCCGCAGCCCCCGCCCCCCCGGTGCGTCGTGGCGTTCGAGCAGGACCACCTCGTGGCCGCGACCGACGAGGTGGCAGGCAGCGGACAGCCCCGCGATGCCGGCTCCGATGACCGCGACGGTGCTCATGTGTTCCTCCACGCGACGAGCTGGACCATGGCGACGAGGCCCGCCGCGCCGTCGGGGTGCAGGTCGGTGCACTCGAGCGCACCCAGGGCGAGCCGGCTCTGCCGGGTGATCATGGCTTCCACCTCGTCGCGGACCCCGCAGTCGACGAGGGCCTGCTGCAGCTCGCAGACCTCGTCCGGTGAGACGGGACGCTCCCCGGCGAGGAGGCGGCGGGCGAGCGGGGCCGGGAGCCGCTGCTGCCCGAGGGCGAGCACGACGGTGGCCTTGCCGGACACCAGGTCGTCACCCACCGGCTTGCCCGTGGCGCCGGTGTCACCCCAGATGCCGAGGTTGTCGTCCCGCAGGGCAAAGGCCTCGCCGAGGTGCCCGCCGTAGGACGACAGGGCGGCAGCGACCGCCGGTGACGCCCCGGCCGCCGCGGCCCCGAGCAACAGTGGCCGCTGGACGGTGTAGGCGCCCGACTTCAGCCGCGCCACCCGCCGGGACAGCTCGAGGTCCCGGCGCCGCGCGGCCGTGCCGGTCAGGTCGAGCAGCTGACCCTGGACGAGCTCGCGCAACATCAGGCGCCACTCCTCGCGCACCGCGGTGCAGGTGGAGCCGATGAGGTGCGCCGACTCGCTGAGCGCGAGGTCCCCGAGGAGGACGGCCACGCTGTCACCGAAGAGCTCCGGGTCGCCGAGCGCCTCGACTGCCGCGTGGTCCCGGGCGGCCTCGACGTGGGTGCTGAGCTGGCCCCGGCGTGAGTCGGAGCGATCCATCACGTCGTCGTGGACGAGGGCAAACAGGTGCAGCAGCTCCAACGCGGCCGCCGTGCACACGAGGTCCGCGTGACCGCGTCCACCCTCAGTGCCGTGACCGCTGACCCAGCCCCAGTGGCACATCACGGGGCGCAGCTGCTTGCCGGCGCTCGGGATCAGTCCCGCACGCAGCATCTCCGGGAGGTCGCGGGCCAGCACGTCCGTGGGCTCCGGGCTGCGCTCGTGCCAGCCGCGAGCGATGTCCTCGGCCACCTCGCCCAGCAGTTCGCGGACCTTGTCGAGGGTGGCCGAGGGCTCGGCGAGGGGGCGGGAGATGACGACGTCTGCCTGGTTGCTCATGTGGACCTTCCCTCACCCGGCGCCGCGACGGCGCCGTGCATGGATTGACGCTATCCCGTGGCGATACAGTCCTCGCGGGGGCCTCGACAACTCGTCGTCCCGGAGGTCCATCCGCGGGGTGGAGGAGGGTGCGGACGGTGGCCGGACAGGTGGATGTGTGCCGCGAGCTGACCCTGACCGTGGGGCAGGCGTTTGCGGTCCTGGCCACCGAGGAGCACTGGCGGGCCTGCCTCCGACTCGCCCCGGAGATGAGCTCCGCGCTGGTCGAACTCACCTGTGACGACACGGTGGTTGACGTCCGGACACGCAGCACCCTGCCAATGGACTGGCTGCCGGGGCCGGTGCGGGGGAGGCTCCGCGCGGCGCCGACGCTCCGCCGGCACGAGCGTTGGACGTTGAACCCCCCGGACGCGGCCCGGGCCGACATCACCATCGACATCGACCTGGAGCGGGTGGATGCGTCGGTGGCCGGCCACGGATCGCTCACCACACGCCCTCCGGACGGGAGCCTCGTCGACGTCCACCTCGAGCTGTCGGTGCCCGTCCCGCTGCTCGGGGGCGTCATCGAGGCTCTCGTCGCGGGCCGGGTCGAGGCTCTCGTGCGGCGCGAGCAGGCTCTCCTCGAGCGGGGCTGACCTGCCCCCGTGGCGTCCCGGCGCGCGCGACGGGCGATGAGCCCACCAGGGCGACCAGGACCCCGTAGGGTCGCCACCATGAGCGAGGACGGGCAGCGCACGACCTACGTGTTGGTCGACGGCGAGAACATCGACGCCACCCTCGGCACCTCGATCCTGTCCAGGCGGCCCCAACCCGACGAGCGGCCCCGGTGGGAACGCCTGCTGCAGTTCGCCCAGGACCAGTGGAGCCAGCCGGCCAAGGGACTGTTCTTCCTCGCGGCCAACGGCGAGCTGCCGATGGGGTTCGTCCAGGCCCTCCTCGCCATCGGCTACCGACCCATCCCGCTCTCCGGCCGCGCCGGCGAGAAGGTCGTCGACATCGCCATCCAGCGCACCATCGTCGAGCTGCAGCGGCGCGAGAGCGACGTCATGCTCGTCAGCCACGACGGCGACTTCCTCCCCCAGCTCGGTGACCTCTGCGACGGACGACGGGTGGGCCTGATCGGCTTCAAGGAGTTCCGCAACAGCGGGTTCCTCGCGCTCGAGGACGACGGGCTGGAGTTCTTCGACCTCGAGTACGACGTCCGCGCCTTCAACACCCGGTTGCCGCGGGTGCGGATCATCCCCATCGACGAGTTCAACCCCGGCGACTTCCTCTGAGCGCCGGGCCCGGCACGTCAGTCGGACCCGGAGTCGGTGCGCGCCGAGCAATGGGAAGTGCTGCCCGGTGCCCCCAGGACAGGCCGTCATGGTGGCCCACGCCTGGCGCCCTGCCCATCGAACCCCAAGGGCAGCGGGGAGCCAGCTGAGCCCGTGGAAAGGCACTCCCCCCGGCGCAGACGGCGTTCGCGTTCCCACCGACCAGTTTCGATGATCAGCCGCAGCCGCGTGGAGCCGCCTGCAGGGCTCAGCACCGGCGGCGTCACGGCGCCCGACACCGACAGCACGCCCTACTGGCGCTCTGGCCATGCGGGCAGATCGCCGGCGCCGGTCTCGCGATCAGCGGGGTGGACCGGCACGCGGTCGCGGTACCCGCGCCGCCGTGGCCGTTCTCCTGGCACTTCGGCGTCAGCGCCGCCGAGCACCACACATCGATCATGGGACCGGATCACCCTGACCTCGCACTGCACCAGGTCGTCACCGCGCTTCGACCGGGCACCCATGGGCCACCGCCACCCCCGCTGCGGCTTGCGAGGCTGGCCCGCGAGAGGCGCCCGCGCCCGGAAGGGGGTGAGAAGGCCGTGCTTGCGGAGTACGTCGACCGCTACCGGATGACCTTCGAGCTCAAGTGCAAGGGACTCACCGCCGAGCAGCTCGCCGCTCGCTAGTCCGGCTCCACCGCACCGAGGAGGACTCGGACCTGGACTTCAACCACGTCGTGGCCGACGGCGGGGTCGTCGCCGAAGCGTGGGACACCTGGCGCGGTGAGGTCGCACATGCCCGGGCTGCCTACGCCGACCTGGACCTCGACGTACCGGTCGACGTCAACGGCCAGGAGGCCGAGGCGCGCGACATCGTCGTCCACCTTGTCGAGGACTATGCCGGCGACGCGGGCCACGCCGACCCGCTGCGTGAGTGCATCGACGGCCGCACGTCGGGTGACACCCGCCAGTGCGGCGGAGTGCGAGCGCACGTTGTCGCCGACGTGACGGCATACCGCTGTGTGGTCACCCCGGCGACGTTCGGGATTGGAGGTTGCGGAGAGCAGCGGAGCTTCAGGTTGCTTGGCATGGGGCAAACTCCCCGATACCTTGGGTGACAGGAAGCGCCGGCCCGCGGCGAGCAAGGAGTCATCGTGAGCGATCAGCCAGCTAAGCGGGAAGACAACGCGGATCGGACGCGCACCGACGACGGGGGCCGGGAGCGGAGTGGGGCGTCGAGCGAAGAGGAGCCCCGCGCCGAGCCGACGGTCGAGACGGACAACGGTCGAGCCATGGCTTCGGAAGCGTTCGGCGATTCGGAGCACCCGCAGGGGGAGCCGGGGGGCGTCGCGGACCCGCGGGACCGTGACGATGCGGATGAGCGGCGCACGTCCGCCGACGAGTTTGCCCGAGAACACGACCCAGCGAACCATGACATCTCGGCCGGTGAAGAGTCCCGCCAGGAGGGTGACTGGACCGCCGATGAGGCGGGAGGCCCGCAGGTCTGGGACGCTGACGGCAACCTCGTCGAAGGGGCAACACCCAGCGAGCCGGGACTCGGTCACGAGCAGCCAGACGACCACAACGGTGATGCCGCCGCGGGAGGGCGGCATACCTCAGCGCTGGAGGAGGTGCGTGATGGTGGGTACGGCGTCGGATCGGCAGCGATCATCGTCAACGGCGTCATCCCGCTCGGCCATCTCGTCACGGCGTGGGAGGACACCAAGACCTTCGTCACGCCTGACCAACCACGTTACGGGAATGCTGACCCCCATCTGTGGTTCACCGACGCTGACGCCGCCGAGAAGGCCGGCTTTCGTCACGTCGACTGAATGAGACACGAAACTCTTAGCCTCGCAGCCTGTGGCGGCTGATGTCCGTCGGTCACCACACCCTTGCCGGAACAAGGACGTCCGATCTTGCCGCGTGGAGGACGGCCAGGTCACATCTGCGTAGCGGGTGCCTGGTTTGAGGTCGGTGTTGCAGGACCGCGACTCACGGGAGCGGTTCGGACGTCGGAACCCCGGTCACCAGTGCCGTGCGTAGCAGGCCCAACGCTGACCAACGCATCAGCTCGCCGGCTTCCTGTCGGGAGAGCCCGCCGACGTCGGTGAGCCAGACCAGCGCTTCGATTCCGGTTGCGCTGCCGATGACGATCAGGCACGCTGCACGCGTCGAGCACCAACCAATGGCCGTATCTTGTGGCGACACAGCCGGGGTTCAGCCGGCGATCGCCGCGCTCGTGTCCGCATCGGCTGCTTCCTGGGTCGCGAGCCCGACCAAGGCAAGGGTAGCCGCAGCGTCCCTGAGCAGGAACGACGCCGGGCACTTCGATGTAGCCGAGGTTTCTTGCTCGTCGGAGTCTGAAAACGACGCCGGGACGTGACTTGTCCGCTTTGTTGTCTTGAATCATTCGTGTTTGTACGGGTAGGTTCGACGTTGTGCCCGCATCCCCTACTCCGACCGCTGCCGAGGAGCTGCGCGGTGCCGGCCTGCGGGTGACGGCCGCCCGCGTCGCGTTGCTCGCGACCGTGCGGGCCGGTGACCACCTCGGCGTCGAGGCGATCGCCTCCGGGGTGCGCGATCGCGTGGGCCACATCTCCCTCCAAGCCGTGTACGAGGCCCTCCACGCGCTGACCGCGGCGGGTCTGGTGCGTCGCATCGAACCGGCCGGCAGTCCGGCCCGGTTCGAGGGACGCGTCGGGGACAACCACCACCACGTCGTGTGCCGATCGTGCGGTGTCGTCGCGGACGTGGACTGCGCGGTCGACGCGGCGCCCTGCCTGACCGCACCGCACGACCACGGCTTCTCGATCGACGAGGCCGAGGTCACGTTCTGGGGCCTGTGCCCCGACTGTCCCATCGCCCAACGTTCCTGATCGTCCCGTCATCACCATCCGATCCACCACGCCCCGGAAGGATTACCGTGCCTGAGAACCACGACGCAGTCGTCGGAGACATGAACTCGGAGGAGAGCGAGGCCCGCTGCCCGGTCGCGGTCGCACGCCCCCATCACCCCACTGAGGGCGCGGGGAACCGTGAGTGGTGGCCGAACCAGCTCAACCTGAAGATCCTGCGCAAGCACCCGGCCGTCGCCAACCCCATGGGCGAGAGCTTCGACTACGCGGCGGAGTTCAAGACCCTCGACTTCGACGCCCTGACCGAGGACGTCGACGCGGTCATGACGACGTCCCAGGACTGGTGGCCGGCCGACTACGGCCACTACGGCCCGTTCTTCATCCGGATGGCGTGGCACAGCGCGGGCACGTACCGCATCGCGGACGGTCGCGGCGGCGCCGGGGCCGGCATGCAGCGTTTCGCGCCCATCAACAGCTGGCCGGACAACGCCAACCTTGACAAGGCCCGCCGGTTGCTGTGGCCGGTCAAGCAGAAGTACGGTCGCAAGCTCTCGTGGGCGGACCTGATCGTCTTCACCGGCAACCGGGCACTGGAGACGATGGGCTTCAGGACCTTTGGCTTCGCCGGCGGTCGGGCCGACGTCTGGGAGCCCGACGAGGACGTCTACTGGGGCTCCGAGGACACGTGGCTCGGCGACGAGCGCTACACCGGCGACCGCCAGCTCGAGAACCCCCTGGCCGCGGTCCAGATGGGTCTCATCTACGTCAACCCCGAGGGTCCGAACGGCAACCCGGATCCGATGGCCTCGGCCCGCGACATCCGCGAGACGTTCGCCCGGATGGCGATGAACGACGAGGAGACGGTCGCGCTCTGCGCGGGCGGGCACACCTTCGGCAAGACCCACGGCGCGGCCGACCCGAATGAGCACGTGGGCCCCGAGCCCGAGGGCGCACCGCTTGAGGAGCTGGGCCTCGGCTGGCGCAACGGCTACGGCACCGGCAAGGGCGCGGACACGATCACCAGCGGGCTCGAGGGTGCGTGGACGCCCACCCCGGTCACCTGGGACAACAGCTATTTCGAGACCCTGTTTGGTTACGAGTGGGAGCTGGTGAAGAGCCCCGCCGGCGCTCATCAGTGGGCGCCCAAGGACGGCGCCGGCGCAGATGTGGTGCCCGAGGCGCACGACTCCTCGCGGCGGGTCGCCCCCTTCATGGCAACCACCGACATCGCGCTGCGGGTCGACCCGATCTACGAGCCGATCTCCCGCCGCTTCATGGCCAACCCGGCCGAGTTCGCGGACGCCTTCGCCCGGGCCTGGTTCAAGCTGACCCACCGCGACATGGGACCAATCCAGCGCTACCTCGGGCCGCTGGTCCCGACGGAGACGCTGCTGTGGCAGGACCCGGTCCCCGCCGTCTCCCACGAGCTCGTCGACGCCGCGGACATCGCTGCCCTCAAGAGCCAGGTCCTCGCCTCGGGACTGTCGGTGTCCCAGCTCGTCTCGACCGCGTGGGCGTCGGCCTCGTCGTTCCGCGGCAGCGACAAGCGGGGCGGCGCCAACGGTGCCCGGATCCGCCTGCAGCCGCAGAGTGGGTGGGAGGTCAACGACCCCAACGGGTTGCCGTCGGTGCTGCGCACCCTGGAAGTTCTGCAGGAGTCCTTCAACGGGGCCCAGACCGGCGGGAAGCGGATCTCGCTCGCCGACGTGATCGTGCTCGCTGGCTGCGCCGGTGTCGAGCAAGCCGCGAAGGACGCCGGCCACGACGTCCAGGTCCCTTTCACCGCGGGCCGCACGGACGCCTCGCAGGAGCAGACGGACATCGAGGCCTTCGCCCCGCTCGAACCGACCGCGGACGGCTTCCGCAACTACCTGGGCAAGGGCCACCGGCTGCCGGCCGAGTACCTGCTGATCGACCGTGCGAACCTGCTCACCCTGAGCGCCCCCGAGATGACCGTGCTCGTGGGGGGCCTGCGGGTGCTGGGTGCCAACACCGAGCAGTCGCCGTTGGGCGTCCTCACGACAAGGCCGGGGACGCTGACCAACGACTTCTTCGTGAACCTGCTCGACCTGGGCACCACGTGGAAGACAGCGGCAGACGGCGAGACCTTCGAGGGTTGCGACACCGCGACCGGCGACGTGCGCTGGACGGGCACCCGCGCCGACCTCGTGTTCGGCTCGAACTCCGAGCTGCGCGCGCTCGCGGAGGTCTATGCGAGCAACGATGCGATGGAGAAGTTCGCGAACGACTTCGTCGCGGCGTGGGACAAGGTGATGAACCTGGACCGCTACGACGTCGCCTGACCTGACGTCCGGGTCGGCCCACCCGGCCGACCCGGACGTCCTCGGTCATGGCCCGACGCCTCGACCTTTTCCCGGGTACGGGGTCACAACCAGCACTGACCCATCTCGTCGGCTGCGGCGTGGGTGCTGGCTCCTTGCGCAGCCGGGAACCTCCGGAGGGGCACCCTCCGGCAAGCCCCGCACCACTCCGGAGGCTTTCCCAGGGCAACCAGGGCCCTGGCCAACATGACGCCCGAGGACGTTAGCGGCCCGTGACCGCGATGTAGACCGCCGGGATGTCGTTCGGGTTGAGCAGCACGGACGGCGCCAGGCAGCGCGTCGGCAGGGCGACCGTGGCCTCGATCTCGGCGTTGCCCTTGGGGGAGAAGGCGACGCTGCGTGTCATGGCCACCACGGCGCCGTTGCACACGACGCTCGCGGAGATCTTGGGAACGGGGTTCGTGCCCAGGGTGGGGATGATGAGCCCACGGACCTCCACCTCGAGCCTGCCGTCGCCGCCGAGGCGGGCCTCCCCGCGCGAGATCACCCACGGGGCCCCGCCGGGCTTCACCCCGAACAGGACGGGGTCGGTGGTCATGCTCCCGGTGATCGAGGCACGCAGGACGTCCCCCTCGTCGTGTCCGGAGCGGCTGTCGTCCGCCGAGGCGGCGGACGCGGAGAGGAGGCTGAGACCGAGGACGGCGCCGGCGGCGAAGGCGGCCGGTCGGGAGATTCGAAGCATGGTGGACCCATTCTCG
This sequence comes from Lapillicoccus sp., assembly GCF_046595215.1. Classification (NCBI taxonomy): domain Bacteria; kingdom Bacillati; phylum Actinomycetota; class Actinomycetes; order Micrococcales; family Intrasporangiaceae; genus Lapillicoccus; species Lapillicoccus sp. The sequence goes on from NZ_JBKJPP010000100.1 coordinate 15,115, forward strand.
TCGGGGGAGCCGGGCCGACTCCCTGTCGGGTAAGACGTCCTTGGACCGTGGCCGGTTCAGGGGGTGACGCGGCAGGGCTGGACACCGCAGCCCCGCTCGGGTACGACGACCTTCGTCTCATTGAGGCGCAACCTCCGAGCGACGAGAACAAGGAGGGAGGCCCGGAGGACGCTTGCGAAGGTCGGCACCAGGAGGATCTGAGACTCATGATCACACCGAGGCTCGTGCGGGGGGTCAACCTGACGAGAACGGTGTGGTGGCTCGTGCTGACGACCGTCGTGCTCACCTTCGTCCCGGCAGAGCCGGCCGTTGCGGTGGCGACCGTGACGCGGGCGGAGGTCAGCGGCACGCAGCTGCGTCTGCAGGGGACGGCCCTGCCCTTGCGGGACGTCACGGTGGACGGTGTGGTCCTCGGGCGGAGCGACGGTTCTGGCGCCTTCCGGATCCAACGCGACCCGTTCCAGCCCCCCTCCGACTGCTCGGTCGACGTCAATGACGGATCGGCGACGGTGACGGTTGTGCGGCTCTCCGGCTGCACGGTGACGCCGTCGCCCCCGACACCGGGTGACATCGTTGCTCCCACCGTGCCGGCCAACCTGACCGCCTCACTCGCCGGCACCACTGCCAACCTTGGCTGGACGACCAGCACGGACGCCGTGGGCGTCGCCGGGTATCGGGTGAGCCGCAACGGCGCCGTGCTGTCAGGCACGGTCGCCGGGACGACGTTCGCCGACTCGGGCCTGACTGCGGGCACCTACGGCTACACCGTGACCGCCGTGGACGCAGCAGGCAACGTGTCGGGCGCCTCCAACAGCGCGTCGGTGACGGTGGCCTCCGCTCCGCCCCCGCCGGCGGACACGACCGCCCCCACCGTGCCAGCGAACCTGACGGCCGTCCTGAGCGGGACCACCGCCAACCTCAGCTGGACCGCCAGCACGGACAACATCGCTGTGACCGGCTACAAGATCACCCGCAACGGCGTGTTTCACACGGATGCCCTCAACACCTTCTACAACGGGACCGGCCTGGCCGTCGGCACGTACACCTACACCGTGGCAGCGGTGGACGGCGCCGGGAACGTCTCGGGCTCGTCCAACAGCGCCTCCGTGACAGTGCCGCCGCCCCCGCCAACGGACACCAGCGCCCCCACCGTGCCGGCCAACCTGACAACCACCGTTGTCGGCACCACCATCAGCCTCGGCTGGGCGATCAGCGCCGACGACACCGCCGTCACCGGCTACCGGGTCACCCGGAACGGCGCCGTGCTGGGCACGACCATCGACACCACCTTCCTCAACTCGGGCCTGGCTCCCGGCACCTACACCTACACCGTGATGGCCTTCGACGGCGCCGGGAACATCTCGGCGGCCTCCAGTGGCGTCTCGGCGACGGTGGCGGCACCCGCGCCGCTCGGATTCGTCACCCCGTCACGGCTACCGGATGCGACGGTGGGGCAGGCCTACCTCGGCTACATCGTGTCGAGTGACCCGCCGGGGCCGTCCACCTTCCGATTCAAGCTGGTGTCCGGCAAGGTGCCGGCCGCGACGAGCTTTGTCGGGAACAGCTTGCCCAACAGGCCCGAGGCCCGGGTGGTCGGCACCCCCACGGCGGTCGGCACGTCGACATTCACCGTCGAGGTCAGCGACGGCGCCGGCGCCACCGCGCGCCGGACCTTCACCATCTCGGTGCTCGCTGCCCCTGCGCTCGCCATCGCAGGCGGCGTCAACGTCCTGAGTGCCGGGACCGTGGGGCAGCCCTACGGTGACGTCCTGTCGGCCACCGGTGGCGTCACGTCCTACACCTGGGCGATCACCGGCGGGACCCTCCCACCGGGGCTCTCGCTCGTGGGCTCGGCCTTCTTCGGCACACCGACGACCGCCGGGACCCACCTCTTCACGGCCCGCGTCACCGACGGCCTCGGCGCCACGGCGAGCGGGCAGTTCTCGATCGCCGTCGGTCCATAGGTCGCCCGTCGGCGTCCTTCAGGCTTGGCTACCAAGGAGGGTGGCCGCAACTGGCGGATGGTGACGGTGCGGTCTCGCTGCCGAGGTGGCATCGGGTGGCGCCGGGGGTGGGTCAGTGCTGCCGGGTGACTGCGGCGTAGCGCTCGAGCGCCTCGACGCGCTCGGTGGCGTGGTCGACGATCGGTGCGGGGTAGCCAACGGGGACTGGGTCGGCCGTCCAGGGCTCGTGAACAGCCTTGCCGGACAGCCCTTTCAGCTCGGGGACCCACCGCCGCACGTAGTCGCCCCGGGGGTCGAACTTCTGGCCCTGGCTGATCGGGTTGAACACCCGGAAGTAGGGCGAGGCGTCGGTGCCCGTGCCGGCGGTCCACTGCCAGCCGTGCTGGTTGCTGGCGAGGTCGCCGTCAATGAGGTGGTCCATGAAGTGCCGGGCGCCGCGGGTCCACTCCAGGTGGAGGTCCTTGACGAGGAACGACGCGACGATCATCCGCACCCGGTTGTGCATCCAGCCGGTGGCCAGCAGCTGCCGCATCCCCGCGTCGACGATGGGGAATCCGGTCTGCCCGCCGGCCCAGGCCTCGAAGGCGCGCCCCGCCGCCGCCCCGCCGTCATAGGTCATCGCCGCCATCTCCGGCTTGAAGTAGCCATGGGCGCTGTTCGGCCAGTGGTGCAGGACGTGGGCGTAGAAGTCGCGCCACGCGAGCTGCCGCGCGTAGGGCGCCCCGACCCGGCCGCAGTCCACGAGCATCGTCCGCGGGTGGATCGTGCCGAGCTTGAGGTGCGGGGACATCCGCGACGTGTGGTCGAGGTCGGGTCGGTTGCGGTCCGCCTCGTAGTGCGCGAGGTGCTCGTCGCGGAAGCTCGCCCACGCGGCGAGGGCGGCCTGCTCACCGGCGTCGGGCAGGTCGGCGTCGATCTCGGGGTCGTCCGGGACGTCGTCACCGTCGACGACCCGCCAGGTGACCGTGGCCGGGTCGGAGTCGGCGGGCCTGCGCCAGCCGTGCTGCAGCCACGCCCGGTGGAAGGGGGTGAAGACCTTGTAGGGGTCACCGTCCTGCTTGAGCACCCGCCCCGGCGCCACGGCATACGGGGAGCCGGTCGCGATGACCGGGACGTCACCTAGCGCGGCCTCGACGCGCCGGTCGCGGGCCGCGCCGTAGGGCGCGTAGTCGGCGCTGAGGTGCACCGCCCGGGCGGTGACCTCCTTCGCCAGTGCCGGGACGACCTGCTCCGGCCGCCCACGACGCAGGACGAGGCGCCCGCCGTGCTTGCGCAGGTCGGTGTCGAGGGCGCGCAGGGTCCGGAGCAGGTATGCCGTGCGCGGCGCCCCGCTCGCGCGAAGGAGGCGGTCGTCGAGGACGAACAGCGCTGTGACCGGGCCCTGTTCGGCGGCGGCCATGAGGGCGGGGTGGTCCCCGAGGCGGAGGTCGCGGCGGAACCACAGGATCGACGGGCGGTCGTCAGGCATGGGCCCCTTCCCGGCGGATCGAGCGGCGGAACAGCGGGGGGAGGAAACGCAGCATCAGCACCGACCACGTGAGGTGGGTCAGGGCGGGGGCCTGCACCCCTCCGGACGCCTTGCGCTGGAGTCCGAAGAGCGCGCCCATCGCGCCGGCGGCAAGCGTGAGCGCGGGGTTGCGGGTAGCGGCCGTGGCCGCGGTGTAGGCGAGGGTCGAGCGCAGCACCGGGTGGACGGGGTCGAACACGTCGAAGAGCGGGCCGCGGAAGAAGAGCTCCTCGGCCAAACCGTTGGTGCAGGCGGTGAACAGCACGAGGGGGGCGGACCCCTGGTCTGCGTGGCGGAGCACGTCGCCGATCGCCTCGTCGAGGACGGGGATGCGGCGCGCGACGAGGCCGGCGGCGTAGAACGCCCCGAAGGCGGCGACCCCGGTGGCGACCGGCGTGACGATCGGGCGCCGGGCCGCGTTGTCCCAGCCCGTGATCCGGCCCAGGTGCAGCGGCCCGGACACGAAGGCGCCGGCCGCCCACGTCGCGGCCAGGCCCGTGGTGAGCCAGATGAACCGGGTCGAGCCCGGCTCGGCGGACAGTGACACGGCCAGCAGACCGGTGCCCGCGATACCGAAGGCGGTCACGACCCGACGTCGGCGGGCCCGGACCTCGTCGGTCTCGAGATGCACCACCGGCACCTGGTCGTGGAACGGCCGGGGCAGGAAGCCGAGGGAACGCCGCGCGCGCGCCCACGTCCGCTCGGCGTCCGTCGTCATCGGGCCCGGTCCGCGTCGTCCGCGGGGTCGGTGGCCGCACCCCTGTCCTGGGTGCCCTCCTGCGCGGCGCGTTCGCTCAGGGCCCGGCGGACGGCCTCGTCGTAGGTCATCGGCTCGAACGGGACCATCGCGCGGATGGCGTCGTCGCGCACGATGACCTCGTTGGTCATCGAGTCGACGAGGGCGCGTCCGGTGGTGGTGTCGACGTCGGTGACGAGGGACAGCCACAGCGACGACAGCCTCGGGGTGAGCAGGGGGACCGGGACGATGAGGAGCCGGCGTCCTTCGATGGCCGCGACGCGCCGCATCATCGTGACGTACTGCAGGACGTCGGGTCCGCCGATCTCCAGGGCCCGTCCCTTCGCCTGGGGCAGGTCGAGGACGCTGACGAGGTAGCGGACGACGTCGTCGACGGCGATCGGCTGGGTGCGGGTGCGGACCCACTTGGGCGTGATCATCGCGGGCAGATGCTCGACGATCTGGCGCGTCAGCTCCCAGGAGATGCCGCCGTGCCCGACAATGATGCCGGCCCGCAGCGCGGTCACGGGGACCCCGGCGTCGCCGAGCAGCTCCTCGACCTGCCGACGGCTGCGCAGGTGGGCCGAGAGGGCGTCGGCGTCGTCCCCGAGGCCACCGAGGTAGACGATGCGTTCCAGCCCCGCCTCGGCCGCGCTCCGACCAAAGGACCCGGCCGCCTGCGCGTCCTTCCTCTCGAAGTCCTCGGCGTCGAGGGAGTGCACCAGGTAGTAGGCGGCGGCGCAGCCCGCGAGGGCGTCGTGGAGGGTCTCGGCGTCGGCCACGTCTCCGTGGACGGCCGTGCCCGCCCCCTGGTAGGTGTCGGGGTGGCGCGTCATGGCCACCACCTCGTGGCCGGCTTCGACGAGGGCCGGGCAGAGCCGGCTGCCGACGAATCCCGAGGCTCCGGCGACGAGGACCCTCACGACGCCAGCCGGGTGGGGCGGCCTGCGGTGGGCGCGGTGACCATGGGTCCGGGGAACGCCGCAGACCCGCTGTCGTGCAGCTCGGGGGTCGTCATGTCCAGACTCTACATACCGCCCGCCGCAGCTCTGTGGGGGCTGAGGGGCTCAGGGCAGTCGGGGGCTCAGGGCAGTCAGGCGCTCACCAGCGGAGGTCACCCTGAACACCGGTATGCCGGGGGCGGCCTGCGCGACCTCGGCGTCGGTGGACCTCGCGGAGAGGCCCTCGACGAACCTGCCCACCTCCCAGCCCCACCGGCGCAGGTAGACCCGCAGGACCGGTCCGCGAGCGGTGGCGGGCAGCTCGAGCACGGTGACGCGTTCGGTCCGGCGGCCGACGCGCAGCTCCGCCTCGCCGGCGGCCCGGATGTTGCGGACCCACTGGGTGTTGCCTCGGGGGGCCACGAGGTAACGCTCGCCGTCGAGGACGAGGAGGTTGACCGGGACCCGTTGAGGTGTGCCCGTCCGCCGACCGCGCACGGTGAGGACCCGGGAGCCGAGGAGGCTGACGCCGTGGTCGGTGAGCCAGGCGACGGCAGTGGAGAAGGCGGCGTCGGCGCGACCGGCCGGGGGGATGTAGCGGGGGAGCGAGGGCGGGGTGGACATGAGGGCCTCCGGAGGTGACGGCATATTGAGTGGCAAAACGAGAGCGGTGCTCTCTGATGCAGCGTAGAGCAGGTGGACGACGATGGCAAGAGCACTGCTCTCGACGTGGCAGAATGGGGCGGTGACCACGTCGACACCCGGCCCCCGCCAGGCCCGCCGCGAGGATGTCTCCGCGCACGTCCTCGAGATCGGCCGTCGGCACCTGGCGGAGCAGGGGGCGGCGGCGCTGTCCCTGCGGGCCGTCGCGCGCGATCTCGGGATGGTGTCCTCGGCGGTCTATCGATACGTCGCCAACCGCGACGAGCTGCTCACGCTGCTCGTCGTCGACGCCTACACCGAGCTCGGCGACGCGGTCGATGCCGCGACGACGTCCGGGCGGGGTGGCCTGGAGCCCAGGTTCCTCGCCGTGGCCCGTTCCGTGCGGACGTGGGCGCTGGCCGAGCCGGCCAGGTATGCGCTCCTCTACGGCAGTCCGGTCCCCGGCTACGAGGCCCCCGCGGCGCAGACGACCGAGCCGGGCACCCGGGTCGTGCGGGTCATCCTCGGACTGGTCGAAGCCGGTGTTACCGCGGGCGAGGTGGCGCGCGGCGCGGGGCCCGTCCCCCTCCCGCGGGTCGTGGCCGCCGACCTGCGCCGGCTGCGCACCGGGCTCGGCCTGCACCTCGACGAGGGGGTTCTCGCCCGGAGCGTCCTGGCATGGTCGGCGCTCGTCGGGGCCGTCAGCCTCGAAGTCTTCGGACAGTACGGACCCGACACCTTCACCTCCGGTGACGCGCTCTTCGACCACCAGATGCGACTGATCGTCGCGGTGCTGAGGACCTGAGGACCTGAGGTCGGGAGGACGTGAGGACGTGAGGAGCTGGAAGGGGCTGGGCGCCCGCCACACAGGACCCGTCCAGACTCGGTTCCTATCCTCGAGTGACATCCCGGCGACGACGGCGGGTTCCCTGCCGCCCACCCGAGAGACCTTCACCCGCATGCCACCTGCGCTGACCGATCCGTCGACCTCACCGTCGACCGCCCCACGGGACACCCCGTTGACCCCTGCGCCAAACCTCTCGTCGACCGCTGCCCCGGCTCCCGCGAGGTCGTTCGTGGGGCTGAGCGTGACCCAGGTGCTCGGCAGCGCGCTGGCTGCCGTCACGGCCGCGCTCGCGGCCTCCTTCCTGGGCGTAGCCGGCACCATCATCGGAGCGCTCGTCGGCTCCCTCGTCGCGACGGTCGGGTCCGCCGTCTACGCCCACTCCCTGAGCACCGCCGGGGCGCGGCTGCGGATCGTGCGGGTGGTCACCACCCCCGGCCCCGCTCCCGCCCCCTGCCCGGCGCCGGTCGCGCCGCAGACTCCCCGGACGTCCGTCCCCGAGCGGGACCAGCGTGCTCGACCCACGCTCTGGTTGCGGGTCGTAGCCGGGCTCGTGGCGGGCGCCGCCCTTGCCCTCGGCGGCATCACGCTCGTCGAACAGGTCATCGGTCACCCCCTCTCGGGGGCTGCGTCCTCGGGCACCTCCATCGGCAACGTGGTGACCCTCACCACGCCGCATCAGGTGGCGTCGGTCGCTCCTGCGGACCGCAGCCCCGGCGACAGCGCAGTCACGACAGCGACGCCCACGATCCGCCCGTCGGAGGCCACGACCGCCACGGGCACCGCGACCGGGACGGGCACCGTGACGCCGAGCCCCACGGCGACCACGTCGCCGGCTGCGCCGCCTGCGCCGTCGGCACCGCCTGCGCTGTCGGCACCGCCGCCGGCCTCGGCACCGCCTGCGGCCTCGGCACCGCCGCCGGCACCGGCACCGGCCACACCAACACCGAGCTCGGCGGCGGGGGGAACGGCCACGGGCGTGGCAGCGCCGGCGCGGTAGGGACCGGCCCACCCCGTCCCTCCCCCGGTCGCGCGAGAAAGCCGGTGACCGGTCGGGCCCGGGCTCGCTCCGCCGCGGCAGGAGCCGAAGTCAGCTGAAGGGCTGCGCCACGCGCGGGCCGTCCGCGGTGATCGTCGGCCCAGGATCGAAGCTGCGGTTGACGACCTGCACGGAGATCCCCTGCTCGGCGAGCATCTCTCGGGCCCGGTCGACGGCCTGGTCGGCCGCCGAGGCGCCCTGTGGCATCCGCATCGCGTACTCGAAGGCCACGACGCCGAACACCGTCGTGCCGCCCTCGTGCGCGATGGCGGCGAGGCGGGTGTCGGTGAGGCCCGAGTGGGCCCAGGCAAGGGACTCGCCGGGCAGCGTGGCGACGGGGTCGAGCACCGAGGTCGCTTCCATCGCGCGGGTGAGCACCGGAGCGACCTGCTCCACCGGGGCGGCGATGACGAGGGTCTGGGCGAGCTTGTCGAGCTGGTGGCCCACCCGGCTGCTCGTCACCGCATCACCGGCGGTGCGGGCGGCCTCGCCGGCGCCGCGCGCCGCGCCGCCGGCGGTGCGGGCGGCGTCCGCGGCTCGCTGGACGGTGTCGGCGCCGGTCCGGCGGGTGAAGAGGCCGCGGGCGCCCATCACGGCCCTGCGGGTCGTGGGGATCGCGAGAAGGGCCACGACGACCACGAGGATCACCAGGTAGACCTTGATCATCCGGGCTCCTCGACGGTGGCGGCACCCGACCGTCCGTCGGCCGGAGCACACTCAGGTTAACGCGTCAAAAAACCACAGGATGCGGGGTAGTGGCGGCGGTGGTTCACTGGTGAGACCGCCCGCTACGGCGGCCCCCCTCGGAGGCGCATCCATGACCCACCCCACCACGACGAGGAGAGTGCGCCGGGTCGTCGTGGCGCTCACCTCAACCCTGTCGCTCCTCGGCGCCCTTGCGCTCGGGTCGACGCAGGCCGCCGCTGCCCCCTCGGACTCGGGCCCGACCTCCCGGGCGACGGCATTCGCCCGGGCAGCGCAGGACTACGGCGTCCCGCAGCAGGTGCTCGAGGCGGTCTCCTACGCGCAGAGCCGGTGGGAGGCCCACGCCGGTGAGCACAACACCGACGGCGGCTACGGCCCGATGAACCTCGTCGACGGCACCCTCTTCGCCGGCGGCCAGGCCGATGGCAGGAACGGCACGGACGGCAGCGTGGCCGGCTCCGTCCCCGCAGGCGTCGACACGCTCGGACGGGCGGCCACCCTCCTCGGGGTCAAGCGCGAGGTGCTCCGCGAGGACGCCGACGCCAACATCCGCGGCGGCGCTGCCCTGCTCGCCGCGACCCAGGCGAGGCTCGGCCTTCCCACCGGGACCACGTCGGATCCGGGCCAGTGGTACGCCACCGTGGCGGACGCCAGTCACGCCAGTGACGAGGCGGACGCTGCGTCGTTCGCGGATGAGACATATGCCGTGATGGCGGCGGGCGCCGCCCGCACGACGACCGACGGCAAGGACGTCACCCTCATGGCGACCCCGACCACGGCCCAGAAGGACCAGATCGGCACGCTCCGGCTCCACCGGGCCAAGCCCGACCCCCACGTCGAGTGCCCCCCCGGACTGGCGTGCGACTGGTGGCCGGCGCCCTACGAGCATTACGGCCCCGGCGCGGGTGACTACGGCAACCACGACCTCGCCCAGCGCTCCACCACCGGGCCGACCGTCGACTCCATCGTCATCCACGACACCGAGGCGAGCTGGGATACCACGCTCAAGCTGGTCCAGGACCCGACCTACGTGTCGTGGCACTACTCGCTGCGATCCTCGGACGGCCACATCGCCCAGCACGTCGCCACGAAGGACGTCGCGTGGCACGCGGGCAACTGGTACGTCAACGGACACTCCATCGGGCTCGAGCACGAGGGCTTCGCGGCCGCCGGGGCCACGTGGTACACCGAGGCCCTCTACCGCAAGTCGGCGCGGCTCGTGGGCCACCTGGCGGCGAAGTACTCCATCCCGCTCGACCGTGCCCACATCATCGGCCACGACCAGGTGCCCGGCACCACCCCCGCGACGGTCCGCCGCATGCACTGGGACCCGGGCCCCTACTGGGACTGGCAGCACTACTTCGACCTCCTGGGGGCACCGCTGGACAAGACCAGGGGACGCGCGAGCCAGGACATCGTGCGCATCCTGCCGGGGTTCAGGAAGAACCAGCAGGTCGTCACCGGTTGCGCCGCGCCCGGCGTCGCCTGCGGCCCACAGGGGACGAACTTCGTCTACCTGCACACCGAGCCGAGTGGCCTCGCGCCGCTGGTGAACGACATCGGCCTGCACCCCGACGGCAGCGCGTCGACGACGGAGGTCGCCGACATCGGGGCTCGCGCCACGGCCGGGGTGGAGTATGCCGTGGCTGCTCGCCGAGGTGACTGGACCGCGATCTGGTACGACGGGGTCGCAGCCTGGTTCCTCAACCCGACCCGGGCCCCGACGGCGATCGCCGTCCCCGGTTCCTTCATCACGCCGAGGGCCGGGACGACGTCGGCCCCGATCTACGGGCGGGCCTATCCCGAGGCGTCGGCCTATCCTGCAGGCATCCCGGTGCAGGCCGTCGTCCCGCTGCCGTCCAGCGTCGCGCCCGGGCAGCGCGCCGTGCTCACCGACGCGAGCGTCTCGACCGACTACTACCGCGCCTCGACGTTCGCCGGGATGCCGCCGACGGACCACGTCGACGTCGTCGGCCAGGAGAGGTACTACCAGGTCTCGTTCGGCCACCGGGTCGGCTACGTCAAGGCCGCCGACGTGGACGTCGTGGCCGCGCGGTGACCGCCGGTGGGCGGTGACCTGAGCTTCCGCAGGGGCAGCGAATCGGGGTCCGCGGGCCTCCTGGCCTGAAGGTGACAGATCACCGGCTCCCGGGCGGAGCCCACGATCCTTCCCCCAACCCACAGCGTCGGGTCAACCAGCGCCATCACTGCCCATGCAGGCCGGAAGACCCCGCATTGCCGCTCAGGTGGCGAGGTCGTCGAGACGGGTCAGCGCCTCGCTCCAGCGCTGCCGCAGCGCGGCTGGGTCTCCGTCGGCGTGCTCGTGGCGCAGCGTGAGGCGGGTCCCCTCGCCCTCGGCGGCGAATGTCAGGTCGACGAGGGACCGGGGGGCGTCGGCGTCCGCGTGCCAGGACACCCGCACCTGCTCAAGGGGGTGATAGCTGCGCCAGACGCCGTGCGTGCCGTCCTCGGCGTGCCACGGCTCCCCCTTGCCGCCGAGCGTCGCGCCCCGGCCGAGCAGGGCCTGCGCCCCGTCGGCTGTCGTGAGGGCCTTCCAGACGTGGCCGACCGGATGGGTGACGACCGTGGCGACCTCGACTACGGCCGGGGGCGCCGCGCTGGCCTCCGTCTCCTCGTCGGGCATTGTCCCGGACATCCGAGCCTCCCTCTGTCGAGCGCGGGACCCGACCGAGCGGCGCGGGTCCACCAGAGGACAGTCGACCGCCTCCGGGTCCCGGGCGCAACCCCGGACACCATCCCGTCAGCCGGCGTAGGACTGGAGGAAGGCCTTGATGAGCGGCGCAGCCGACTGCGATCCGGAGACCCCGTCCTCGACGTAGGCGGCGACGGCGAGGTCGCCCTTGCCCGCGACCATCCACGCGTGTGTCTTCGGGGGCGTGTCGGTGCCGAACTCCGCGGTCCCCGTCTTGGCGAGGGTCACGCCGACATCCGCGAGGACCCGGCCGCTGCCCTCCGAGACGACGGCGCCCATCATGGCCTGGAGGGCCTGCGCCTCGGCGGGCTGCAGTGGCTTGGCAGGGGCCGGGAACGACGCGGCGGCGGGGTTGTCGGTCAGCAGCTTGGGGCGGACGACGGAGCCGTTCATCACCGAGGCGACGACCGTGGCCATGTCCATCGGCGCCACCTGGACCTTGGCCTGGCCGATCATCGATGCGGCGTGCTCGGTGCCCTGGCCCTGGTCCGGGACCGAGCCGAGGGTGGCCGGGAAGCCCAGGTCGAGGTCGACACCGATGCCCAAGGAGGCCGCCGCAGCAGCCAGGTCGGCCTGTGAGACCGTGCGGTTCTGGGAGATGAAGGCGGTGTTGCACGAGTTGGCCAAGGCGGTGCGCAACGGGATCTGCCCGAGCTTGTCGGCCGGGTAGTCGTTGTAGTTCTTGAAGGTCCGGCCGTCGACGACCACCGTCGGGGTGCACGCGACGACGGAGTCGGGGGTGACTCCGGCCCGCAGCAGGGCGAGCGACGACACGATCTTGAAGGTCGACCCGGGCGCGGCGTGCCCGGTCGTCGCCAGGGCCTGCCCGTTGGTGGCGGGACCGTTCGCGGCGGCGAGGATCTCGCCGGTCGACGGGCGGATGGCCACCAGGGCGGTGGGAGTGCCCGGCACGCCGGCGAGGGCCGCCTCGGCGGCGTTCTGCCCGGCCGGGTCGAGGGTGATCGCCAGGGGCTGGCCCGGAGCCGCCGCCTGGGTGAAGAGGTTGCGGGTCGTGGCCGTGCCCGCGGCGTCGGTGCCCACCGCCGCCACCGTGAGCCCGTCGGTGCCGCGCAACCGCGCGTCGTAACGCTGCTCGAGACCGGACAGCCCGACGACGTCCCCGGCCGAGATCGTGCCGGACGACTGCTGGACGATCTCTGCCGTGGCCTGGCCGACGGTGCCGAGCAGCGCTCGGGCAAACGTGGGCGAGGGTCCGATGGCCGCCTTGCCGGGGAGGCGCACCGCTCCCGGGATCGCCGCGACGGCGTCGGCCTTGCTCGTGGCCAGCGGGTCGTCGGCCCGCAGCGTCAGGGCGACGACGAGGGCCTTGGCTCCTGCCGACGTGACGGCCTTGCCGTAGGCGGTGGCATCGATCCCGAGCAGGGCGGCGAGGGCGGTGGCGGAGGAGGCCGTCTGGGCCGGCTCGATCCGGCCCTTGTCGATGCCGATCTGGTAGGTGGCGCGCTCGGTGACGAGTGGCACCGAGCCGGCCCCGACGATGTCCGCGCGCTTGGCCTGGGTGCGGGCGCGCACCAGGCGCTCCATGGCGGTGAGCTGGGGTGCGAGCAGGGCCGGCGACCAGGTGACGTGCCACGTCTTGTCCTCGGCGAGCCGGAGGGCGACCTGGGTGCTGTAGGTCCACCCGGGGGCAGCGCCGGTCACGTCCCACGCGTAGGAGAGGGAGGCCTGCGCCGCCGCGTCGTTGCCCGGCGTCCTGGTGACCTTCGCCACGCTCACGGTGCGCTTGACGTCCTTGAGCTCGCCGATGGCCGTGGTGACGAAGGCCGTGGCGTCCGCCGGGGCGGCCCCGTCGAAGACCACCTTCGACAGGTCCGCCGACCCGAGGCCGGTCGCCAGGGCCTGCGCCGCGGCGTTGGGCTCCGGGGGCTTGGCGGCGGCGGTGCACGCGCCCAGGCTCGGACCGAGGACGGCGACCAGGGCCAGACCGACCGTCGCCGAGCGGTGGCGTAGGTTGCACGGTGTCGGGTTCCCCATGGGCCCCATCCTCACACCCGTTGCCGTCGGGTGCGGACAGCCCGAAGGGGCTGACGTCCACGTCGAGAGGGAGCACACCGTGACCACGTCTGACCAGATCGTCATCGTCGGCGGGGGGCTGGCCGGCGCGAAGTCGGCCGAGGCGCTGCGGGACGAGGGCTACACCGGCCGCATCGTCCTCTTCGCCGCCGAGTCCCATGCGCCCTACGAGCGGCCGCCTCTCTCTAAGGCCTACCTCAAGGGCGAGTCGCCGGTGGCGGACACCCTGGTCCACCCCGAGGGGTGGTACGTGGACCACGACGTGGAGCTGCGGCTCGGCACCGGGGTGACCGCCATCGAGCGCACCGACCACCAGGTCGTGGCGACGGACGGGTCGCGCACGGCATACGACACGCTCCTCCTGGCCACCGGCGCGTCCCCGCGCCACTCCGACCTGCCGGGGGCTGACCTCGGGGGCGTGCTCTACCTGCGGACGATCGACGACAGCGACAGGCTGCGGGCGGCCCTGGTCAAGGACGCCGACGTCGTCATCATCGGCGGTGGCTGGATCGGGCTCGAGGCGGCCTCGGCGGCTCACGAGGCGGGTGCTCACGTCACCGTCCTCGAGATGGCCGGGCAGCCGCTGGCGGGGGTTCTCGGTGTGGAGCTGGGAGCGGTCTTCGCCCAGCTGCACCGCGACCACGACGTCGACGTGCGCACCGGGGTCACGGTCGCGGGCATCGACCCGGGGGAGGGCACGCACAAGGTCGGCTCGGTGCGTCTCGAGGACGGGACCACCCTGGCTGCGGACGTCGTCCTCATCGGCATCGGCGCGACCCCCAACACCGACCTCGCGGTGTCCTCGGGTCTCGACGTCGACAACGGCATCCTCGTCGACGCGCAGGGACGCACTTCGGACCCGGACGTCTTCGCCGTCGGCGACGTCGCCAACGCCGAGACGCCGGCGCTCGGCATGCGGGTCCGCGTCGAGCACTGGGCCAACGCGCTGGATCGCCCCGCCTCGGTCGCCAAGGGGATGCTCGGCCGGAAGGGCGACTTCGACAAGCTGCCGTTCTTCTACTCCGACCAGTACGACCTCGGGCTGGAGTACTCCGGCCACGGCGGCCCCGATGACGAGGTCGTCGTGCGGGGCGACCTGTCGGGGCGCGAGTTCGTCGCGTTCTGGCTCGACGGAGACCGGGTCACGGCCGGGATGAACGTCAACGTGTGGGACGTCCAGGACGACATCCAGGAGCTGATCTCCTCGCGAGCCGCCGTCGACCGGGACAAGCTGGCCGACCCCGACGTGCCGATCAAGGACGCCGCCAGGGCCTGAGCCTCAACGGGATCCGACAGCGACCGCGATCCGGGACAAGGCCTCCTCGAGGATCGCGCTCGTCGTCGCGAAGTTGAGGCGGGCATACCGCAGCGGTTCGACGCCGAACGGGACGCCGGGGTTGAGGGCGACCCTGGCCTCGGCGAGCAGCCAGTCGGCGGGCTCGACGTCGAGGCCGAGCTCGGTGAGGTCGAGCCACGCCAGGTAGGTGCCCTCGTTGCGTCGGTGCCTCACCCCCGGCATGCGCTCGACCGCCGCGGCGACGAGGGAGCGGTGCTGGTCGAGCAGCGCCGTCACCTCGCTCATCCACGCACCGCCCTCCCGGTATGCCGCGATGTTGGCCTCGATGCCCAGCGTCGAGACGCCGATGGTCTTCCAGACCGGAATCGCCTGCCACGCCTTCGTGTCCGCGGCGTTGGAGGTCACGACCTGGGCGCATTTGAGGCCGGGGAGGTTCCACGCCTTGGAGGCGGACAGGACCGTGACGGTGTGGGCAGCCGTCGCGTCGGTGAGGCTGGCGTAGGGGAGGTGGCGGCCCTCGAGGACCAGTGGGGCGTGGATCTCGTCGCTGATGACGCGGGCGCCGTGCCGGGTGACGACGTCGGCCAGGGCCAGGAGCTCGTGGCGCGAGTGGACCCGGCCCAACGGGTTGTGCGGGTTGCAGAGGATCAGGGTGCGGGCGCCGTGGGCGAAGGCGCGGTCGATCCCGTCGAGGTCGAGGGTCCACCGGTCGTCCTCGAGGACCATCGGGACGTGGACCTGCGGGCGTCCGGTCAGCTCGACGACGGAGAAGAACGGCATGTAGGCGGGGGTCGGAATGACCACCGCGTCGTCGGGCCCGCTGAAGGTCTCCACCGCCAGCGACACTCCTGTGAGCACGTCGGCGAGGGCGAAGACCCGCTCTGCCTCGACCTGCCAGCCGTGCCGGCCCGCCAGCCAGTCGACGAGCGCCTCCGCCAGGCCGGAGTCGCGGGCCGACAGCGGGTAGCCGAAGGTCTCGGCGTCGACGGCCCTGCGCAGGGCGGCCATGACCGGGGGCGCCGTGGGGTAGTCCATCTCCGCCACCCAGAGCGGCAGGACGTCCTGCGGGTAGGCGTTCCACTTGATGGTCCGTCTGGCGCGGAGCCGGGCCGGGGTCAGGGCGGAGAGGTCCAGGTCGCTCATGACGGCGATCCTGCCGCACGGGCTGCGGTGGAGCGCACGCGCTGGTGCAGGGCCCGGGCAGGGTCAGCCGGCATGGGTGAAACTGCGCCGGTAGTCGCCCGGTGGCACGCCGACCTGCCGGGTGAAGTGGTGGCGCAGGAGCGCGCCGCTGCCGAAGCCGCTGTGGCGTGCGACCGACTCGATGCTGAGGTCGCTCTCCTCGAGGAGCTCTCGGGCGTGGTGGATTCGTTGCAGCGACAGCCATCTCGCCGGTGTCGTCCCGGTCTCGGCGACGAACCGGCGGGCGAAGGTCCGCGTCGACATGGCCGCCTGCTTGGCCAGCTCGCGCACGGGTTGGTCCTCGCCGAGGTGCGTGACCATCCAGGTCAGGACCGGTTCGAGGCTGTCGGAGGAGCAGGCAGGGACGGGGAGGTCGACGAACTGGCGCTGGCCGCCGTCCCGCTGAGGCGGCACCACCATCCGGCGCGCGATCGCCGTGGCAACGGCGGCACCGAGCTCACGCCGGACCAGGTGCAGGCAGGCGTCGATGCCTGCCGCGGTCCCGGCGCTGGTGATGACGGAGCCGTCGTCGACGAAGAGGACGTCGCGGTTGACGCGCGCCCGGGGGTGGGCCGCCGCGAGCTCGTCGGTGTTCATCCAGTGCGTCGCACAGTCGCGGTCGTCGAGCAGGCCGGCGGCGCCGAGGACGAACACGCCGGAGCAGACCGACAGGATGATGGCTCCGGCGGCATGGGCGCGCCGCAGGGCGTCGAGCAGGACGGGGGAGAACTCCCGCAGCTCGGTGGCCGGCACGGCGACGAGGTCGGCGCCCTCGAGGCCCTCGAGCCCGAAGGGCACGGTCAGGGAGAGACCGTTGGGCATCCGGACGGGGCGGTCCGGGTCCTCGGCACACACCCGGAAGTCGAAGGTGGGCACCCCCTGTGCACTGCGGTCGATGCCGAACACCTCGCACAGGACGCCGAACTCGAAGGCAGCCGTCTGCTCACCCACGAGCACGGCAACGCGATGGAGAGCCATCACCCCAGCATGTCACGACTGGCAGGAATATGACGAACAACGTCAGTTCTGCCACTCGTGACCTGATTTTGATGAGCAGATACTTACTGCCATGGACACCGTCATCGTCATGCTGTTCCTCGTCGGATTCGTTGCCTGGATCGGGGTGACGCTGGAGCACACCCACCGCCTCACCCGTGGACTGAGCAGGATGCCGTTCGGCGTCGACCTCGAAGCGGATCGGGACATCATCCGGACCCTCGCCGAGATCGAGGCGATCCGGTCCCGGTCGCCGGGCGGCACCGCCGCGGCCACCACCAGGGGCGCAGGAAGGCTTGGGCTACTGCGTCGTCGTGACCGATGGCTGCGCCGTGGTGACCCGCGTCGCCGGGCCGGTGCACGGCATACGGGCATGGAATAGGTTTGAGGCATGTCGCGACCGCACGCCGCCGCCATCGTCGAGGACGCCTGGCACCGCCAGGTGGACCGCGGTCTGCGGCGTCGCGGGTGGGGCAACCGGATCATCGGCCACGTCGGATACGGCTCGCCGGACTTCGTCCGCATCCTCGCCCGGGTGCTCCTGGGTCGGACCCGCGGACCGGTAGAGGACGACCCGCAGGACGACACCACCTACGGCGGGTTGCGTTCACCCGACGGGCGCAACCGGGGGTGGAAGGCCTTCGTCCTCGCGCCCGCGATGGACGTCCCCGTCACCGTGCGGGTCGGCGAGCACCTGGCCCACGGACGCAGCGACCGCTCCGGTCACGTCGATCTCACCTTCCACGACCACGGGCTGGCGCCGGGCTGGCACGACGTGACGATCAGCGCCCTGCACGCCGACCCGGTGCACGCGAGCGTCTTCGTCATCGGCCCGGACGTCTCTTACGGGCTCGTCAGCGACATCGACGACACCGTCATCTCGACCTCGTTGCCGCGCATGATGATCGCAGCGTGGAACACGTTCGTGCGGCACGAGGGCGCCCGGCACGTCGTCCCGGGGATGGCGCCGATGTATCGCGAGCTGCTCGACCACCACCCCGGCGCCCCGATCGTCTACGTCTCGACCGGCGCCTGGAACACCGCGCCGACCCTGACCCGGTTCCTCAAGAACCACGGATACCCCCGCGGGCCACTGCTGCTCACCGACTGGGGACCCACCAACACCGGCTGGTTCCGCAGCGGACAGGAGCACAAGCACGCCTGCCTGGAGTCGCTGGTGCGCGACTTCCCGCGGATCCGCTGGGTGCTGGTCGGTGACGACGGCCAGCACGACCCGGTCATCTACGCCGACTTCGCCCGCGGGCACCCCGACCGGGTCCGGGCGATCGCGATCCGGGAGCTCACCGCCACCCAGCAGGTGCTCGCGCACGGCACCCCCGTCGAGCGCGCGGACGCCGAGGCCGGCGCCCACACCGAGGTGCCGGGAGTCCCCTCTGTGCGCTCGCCCGACGGCGTGGGTCTGGCACGCGAGCTGGCCGCTCTCGGCCTCTAGCGTGGGGAGGGGTCTGCCAGACTTCGGCGCATGCGCGTGCACATCGGCTCCGACCACGCCGGCCTCGAGCTCAAGGCCCACCTGCTGGGCTGGCTGAGCGAGCACGGCCACGAGCCG